>NZ_JAWOVT010000001.1:422935-686536 GCF_033340055.1 Vibrio sp. 1580 | reverse complement strand
TTTAAAATACAAAACGCCCGATGAAGTACATCGAGCGTTTTAGTTAAAAAGTGTCAACCCATATCAGGACGGGTCAGATTGATGAAACGACGCACTAACTTAGTACTGGTCCCTGATTGAGTGTGGAATCATCTTTCAGCGAGGATCTTGAAGCGATAGGCTCGGAAGCCACAGTTTTGCTTTCAACAAGCGGTTCAACAGGACCATCAAGTTTCTCTTGTTCTGGGTGAACATGTTCAGGAAGCATTGCCCATGGCTTAGGTTCGCGTCGAATACTATGGAACAGCGTTAAGCTCATCACCGCGATAAAAATCGCGATAGGGAAACCGGCAATAATGGAGGCCGTTTGCATTGCTTTTAACCCTCCTGCGTATAGAAGTACTCCCGCAATGGCTGCGATCATGATCCCCCACAATACGCGTATAGAGGTAGGAGGCTCACTGTGCCCAGCGGCATCGAGGGTACATAGAACTAAGGTACCTGAGTCAGCGGAGGTAATGAAATAAGTACCGAGTAATAAACACGCAAGCACGCTAAGGAGTTTACCAAACATACCTGTATCTAGGTTGTCGAATAGCGTAAACAAAGCGCGTGTCGTATCAGCTTTAGTCGCTTCAAGAATCGGGCCGCCAGAAAAATCCGCAGGTGGTGTCTGTTTGGCTTCTTGTGCCGCAGTGACTTGCTCTTGATGAGCAACACGAGCGTCTTGCTCTACCTTCAACGCTGCACCACCAAATACTGAAATCCATAAAAACGTGATTAGCGTAGGTACGATTAATGCGCCACCGATAAGTTCACGTATTGTGCGTCCTTTAGAGATACGAGCCACAAACATGCCAACGAAAGGTGCCCAAGTCATCCACCAAGGCCAGTAATAAGCCGTCCACCAGTTTTGCCAGCCAGAGTCATTCTGTGCATCGCTCCATAAGCTCATACCGACAATGTTTTGTGCATAAAGCCCCGTACTTTCGAGTAGCGTATTTAAGATATAGCGAGTTGGACCAATGTAAAGTACGACTAGCACGAGTGCGAGTGAGAGCAGCATGTTCCATTCTGATAAACGGCGAATACCTTTTCCTACACCAGATAGCACCGACGCAACCGCACAAGTACAAAGGGAAACGATAATAAAGAGTTGAATCCCCAAACTAATATCTAGACCAAAGGCTTGATTCAAACCAGAGTTTATTTGGATAACTCCCATCCCCAAGGTTTGAGAGATACCGAAAGCAGTCACCGCGACTGTTAGGATATCAACCGTGTGTCCGATAGGCCCATAAATACGATCACCAATCAAAGGGTACAAGATAGAGCGTAGGGTAAAAGGCAGATCTTTACGGTAGGAAAAGTAAGCTAATGCGAGTGCAACAATGATAAAGACAGACCAAGGATGTAGACCCCAGTGAAAGAATGTCAGTTTCATTGATGTTGTTGCGGCTTCATTGGTCAGGCCTTGAGTAAATGGGTTGTCAGCGTAATGCCACATCGGTTCGGCGACCGACCAGAAAATTAAGCCTATCCCCATGCCTCCGGAAAAAAGCATGGATACCCAAGACAAATAACTAAACTCTGGTTTTTCGTTATCTTTACTCAAACGAATATGCCCATATCGACTAACCATAAGGTAAAGAAGAAAACCGACAACGAGTGAAACAAGTCCGATGTAAAACCACTTCATATTCTGTAGCAAAATGCCGGAAATCGTTTCGAAGTATTGGCCCGCTTGATTGGCGAGAATTGCGCAGAAAAGTACAAAACCGATAACGACGATCTTTGATGCGATTGTCACAGTCGGATTGAGTCCTTTCAATATCCCAGATGTTGCTCTCATAGGCATCCCTCACAGTGCGTTTGTTTTAACGTTATTGTTTGTTGCGTTATTGTTAATTTTTGAAAGAGAGTAGAGAGAGGGCTTTTGTGTTTCAACTGATTAATACTCATCGGTTAATGAGTATTAATCATGACAAGAAGATCATTGTTAATTAAAAGGTTATTTTTTTGTTCGAGATCAATGCATGAATGACAAAAACTCATCCAAGCCCGGCGAAAAAGTCGTTTGTTTGTTGCCGGGTTGTTAATCAAAATTATCTCCACTAACACAACACGATGTTGTACGCACTGGATGCAACTCGACTCTCGGAGATAAGAATATGAGCAATGTCAACCAAACCATTATTCCTGTTGAACTTGTTGATAATGTACTGAACCCAATCAGTGAAGCAACAGGAATGCCGAATCAGGCCTACACCAGCGAAGAGTATTTTACTTTTGAGCGTGATCAGGTGTTTGGTAACACTTGGGTATGTATTGGTTTTGCATCAGACCTGCTTAAAAATGGTTATGTAATGCCACTTGATTTCATGAATCTTCCACTACTCATGATGAGAAATCGTCAAGGTGAAGTCCAAGTCTTCCACAACGTGTGTAGCCACCGAGGTATGAAGCTGGTTCATGAGGCAGGCGAAGTTCAAGGCATGATTCGCTGTCCTTACCATTCATGGACGTACGATCTTGACGGCAATCTAAAAGGCACACCACACATCGGTGGTATCGCAAAACACAAAGATGACCGATTTAAGTGTGAAAAGCATGGCCTTAAGCCACTTCGTTCAGCCGTTTGGATGGACATGGTATTCGTCAACTTATCGGGCAAAGCAGAAAGCTTTGAAGAGCATATCGCGCCGCTAGAGCAACGTTGGCAGCAATTCTTAGGTGAAGAAGGATTAGGGCTTCTTCGCCGCGTGAACATGGGTGGCAACTTAGAGATAGAAGTGAAAAGTAACTGGAAGCTTGCCGTAGAAAACTATTGTGAAGCTTACCACTTACCTTGGGTGCATCCGAGTTTGAACAGTTATTCTCGCCTAGAGGATCACTACAACATCATGTTTGCAGAGCGTTTTGCTGGCCAAGGTAGTCTCGCATACAACCTCTCTGATACTGCAGGAACACACTTACCTAAATTTCCAAGCTGGCCAGAAGATAAACTGCGTCATGCAGAATATGTTGCACTCTTTCCAAACGTGTTGCTTGGTATTCAAGCCGATCATGCCTTTGCAATGATGATTGAACCAATCACTGCGAATAAAAGTGTTGAGCACCTACGTGTTTTCTATGTGGGTGATGAAGCAACGAAAGATGAGTTCGCTGCGTGCCGTACTGCTACCGTTGAGTCATGGCGAGTCGTATTCGGCGAAGATATTGGAGCGGTCGAGGGCATGCAGGAAGGTCGTTACTCACCTGGCTTTGGTGGTGGTGTGTTCTCACCAGAAATGGATGTTCCGACGCATTTCTTTCAAACCTGGTTGGCAAAGCAAGTGAAAGCGGCACTGGAGCAGTAATATGATGCATTACCTTAATTATATTGATGGTGAGTGGTGCGATTCAGAGCAAGCGCTGACCGTCATGAACCCTGGCACAGCCGAAGCGTATGCGACGGTTGCAGAAGCCACTATCACCGATGCAGATCGCGCAATGGCAGCGGCACGTCGAGTAGTCAATCAAGGCGTTCTTTCGGACGTTCGTCCAGCCGTCAGAACCGAGTGGATGTTAAAAGCCGCCGCGGCTATTCGTGAAATGGTTGATGAAGGTGGGTTAGTTGCCTGCCGTGAAAATGGGAAATCTTTGCAAGATGCCAAAGATGAGTTTTTAGAATCGGCACGTTACTTCGAATACTACGCTGGCATGGCCGACAAGCTGGAAGGCACGTCAATTCCGTTGGGTAAAGATTATGTCGATTTCACCCAATATGTGCCGTTTGGTGTGTCAGTGCAGATTGTGCCGTGGAATTTCCCAGTTTCTATTTGTGCACGCTCATTAGCACCTGCATTAGCTGCTGGTAACGCAGTGGTGATCAAATCGCCAGAGATTTCCCCACTCGCTATGACGTTGTTGATTAAAGCGATTGAAAAAGCGGGTTTCCCAAAAGGCGCGATTAACTTGCTATGTGGCAAAGGCTCCGTAGTTGGCAGCCACTTGGTGCAGCATCAAGACGTTGATCAAATTGTCTTTACAGGTTCTGTGCCGACCGGCCAACGCATACTGAAAGATTCAGCGCAACGCGCCACACCATCTGTGATGGAGCTGGGTGGTAAATCGGCCGCTATCGCACTGAAAGATGTGAGTCTCGAAACGCTTTTACAAAGCGTTCAAGTCGGTATTTTCTTTAACGCTGGTCAAGTTTGTTCGGCAATGTCTCGTTTGCTAATTCAAAAAGAGCGTTATGAAGAAGTAAAAGCGGCGGTAGTGAAAATGGCGCAAGACCTAACCATTGGTCAAGGTGAAAGCCAGCCGGATATAACACCGTTGGTATCGGCTGATCAACAAGCGCGCGTGCTTGAAATGATAGAACAAGCAAAAGCCGACGGCGCGAACATCCTAACGGGTGGATACGCCCCTGATTTGTCGGGTTACTTTGTGGCACCGACGGTGATTGAAGCCTCACCAGATATGCGTATTGCTCAAGAAGAAGTGTTTGGTCCTGTACTGGTAATTACACCGTTTGAAACCGAGCAAGAGGCCGTTGAAATCGCGAATGGCACCGATTTTGGCCTGGTCGCTGGTGTCTTTGGTGAAAGCCTAAACCAAACATTGCGTGTGGCACAGCAACTGCGTGGTGGACAAGTGTTCATCAATGAATGGTTTGCTGGTGGCATCGAAACACCATTTGGTGGCGTGGGCTTGTCCGGGTTTGGGCGAGAAAAAGGACAAGAAGCGATTTATAGCTACGTCCAGACACGCAATATTGCCATTCGTTTGCAGCAAGACAGCAACGTATAGCTACCGTGTAACTGTATTTTCATCACCTCGTACCGGCTTGGATTTCAGACCACAAGCTAGGGCGAGGTTGATGGAATCACAACAAATCTGACAGCGGTTTGTAAACACGGAAATTCTGAACAAGGTAGTTGGAGTATAAGTGATGAGAAAGTGGCTCTGTATTATTTGCGGCTTAATCTATGATGAAGCACAAGGTTGGCCATCCGATGGCATTGCACCAGGAACAGCATGGGAAGATGTACCGGATGACTGGTTATGTCCTGACTGTTTAGTGGGTAAGGCCGATTTTGAAATGATCGAAATTACCGACGACGCGCCACTAGAAGAGGTTGCAGCGGTGTCTTCGGTGTCGGTAGAAGCGTCTGTTCAGCCAAATACTGCTCAGCCTCTTCCATCTGAAGTTACTCAACCTGTATTCTCAAATGACCCTATCGTTATCATCGGTAGTGGCCACAGTGGTTACCAGTTGGCGGCGGCACTTAGAGCGCAATCTGAGAAGGTTCCGATCACTGTCTTTACCGCTGATGATGGCGCTTTGTACAGCAAACCAGCATTGTCTAATGCACTGGTCATGAATAAAGACGGCGACGCGCTACAAAGTGAGAGCGCGTTGGAGTGGGAAAGCCGTCTCAATATCCGAGTTTACCCGCATACCCGTGTTGAACAGATCGATCGTGCCAATTCAACGTTACATACCTCCATCGGTAAATACGCCTACAGCCGCTTGGTACTGGCAACAGGTGCATCACCGATTGAAATCCCAATTGAGGGCGATCGCTCTTGGGTTATGAGTGTGAACGACTTAGTTGATTACCGCCGTTTCAGAGCGGAGCTGCAAGACAAAAAGCGCATCGCGATCCTAGGTGATGGCTTAATTGGCTGTGAGTTCGCAAATGATCTGATCGAAAGCGGTTATGAAGTAACAGTTATCGGGTTGGGTCAATGGCCAATGGAGCGTTTGATCCCGCAACAGTTGGGTGAATCATTACAAAGCGCACTTGCCGATCGAGGCGTGCAATGGGCTCTACAAGACAGTATCACCAGAATCGAACCAAGGTCGGAATCTAGTGCGGTTTTACATCTAAACAGTGGCAAGCAGATTGAAGCAGATCTAGTGCTGAGCGCGGTTGGACTCAAGCCAAATGTTTCTCTGGCTGAGCGCGCGGGGCTTGAAGTTGGCCGGGGCATTAAAGTGAATCAATTCGGCCAGACGAGTGATGAGAATATTTACTCGCTAGGTGACTGTGTTGAAACTGAGCAAGGTTGGCAGCCCTATATTGCACCGATTAATCAAATGATCCCTTCTGTAGCGAAAAGCTTGCTAGGCGATGTCGCCCCTATCTCGTTAACACCAACTCCAGTGATTGTAAAAACGCCGATTCTTCCACTCACGATTTTCCCGGTAGCCGCTGAAGAACAGGGACAATGGTACATCGAGACCCAAGCAGATGAATTGACCGCTGCGTTTTATTCACCAGAAGGAGCAATGCTCGGTTTTGCGTTGCTAGGAAGAAAAGTACAGTCATTACGCGGCCCTTGGCTAGATCAATTGTCATTGAAACTGTCAGCAGCGTAGCGGAGAAAAAAGATGATTCATTTACCCAATGATGACGTGACGTGTGGTTGGTACCATGCGTTGCCAAGTATTCCAGAAAAATCGGCGTTAAAAGGTAAACAAAGTGCTGACTATGCCGTGTTAGGTGCCGGTTTCGCAGGCCTAGCTATGGCAAGACGTTTAGCTGAACTTATGCCTAATGCACGAATTATACTGATTGATGCGCAACGTATCGGCCAAGGGGCTTCAGGAAGAAATTCGGGCTTTGTTATCGATTTGCCTCATAAGTTTTCACTTGAGCATCCCGACCCTGAGCACAAACAAAAGTTATTGTCGCTCAACCGTTCTGCGATTGCTCAGCTAAACACTTTAGTGTCGAAGCACAGTATTTCTTGTCAGTGGTCAGCAAAGGGCAAATATCAAGGAGCCGTAGGGGCGCGCGGTGAAGCGTATCTCGATCACTTTGAGCACCTAATGAAAGACCTTGGCGAACCATACTTCCATGTTAATGGCAGTGAGCTGGCGAAAGTCTTGGGAACCAACTACTACAGCCGCGCAATTTACACGCCAGGTGGTTATTTAATGCAACCTGCTGCTTTGGTGCGTGGGCTAGGGGAAAGCCTTCCAGAGAACGTCGAGGTGTTAGAGAACTCGCCAATCCGCAAGCTCAGTAAAGAAAACGGTTGCTGGGTATTACATGGAGATAGTGGCTCTGTTGAAACCCCTGAACTGCTGCTTGGGACCAGCATTTTTACTCGGGAGTTTGGTTATCTTAAAAACAGACTACTTCCAGTGATGACGTTTGCAAGCTGGACGCGTCCATTAACCGACGCAGAAATGCAACGATACGGAGGTGAGCTGAATTGGGGGTTAACTCCAGCTGATCATGCGGGAACGACGTTACGTATGACCGCCGATCGACGTATTTTGATCCGCAATACTTACAAACACGTGCCGAAATATGGCTCAAGCATGAACGATAAAGTCAGAGAACAAATTCGCGACGATCATCGTCAGGTCTTTCTGGCGCGTTATCCCGAGCTGGCCGACGTACCATTTACTCACACATGGGGTGGGGTGTATGCAATCTCTCGTAACTTTACTAACTTTTTCGGTCAATTAGATGAAGGTGTTTATGCCAGCGCTTGTGACAATGGTGTTGGTGCTGCGTGGGGAACCATTTCTGGAACACTGTTAGCTGACTATGTCGTTGGTGCGACATCTAAATCATTGGATGACATACAGCAAGTGACAGGAATGCCTTGTTTGAATCCGCCAGAGCCTTTTTTAGGTTTGGGAGTAAAAACGCGTATCCAATTAGCAAAATGGCAAAGCCGGAGTGAATTATGAAGCCAGTCAAACTTGTTGATAGTAAAAGTCTAGATTTCAATGTTCGTGGTGATACGCCAGGAATGGCGTATGTTGCCAGGGCGTTAAGCCCAGAAATTTCACCAAACATAGGCGTAGGCTTTGCTAAATGGGAAGGCGCTAAAGTGGCTTGGACAGTGCTTTATGATGAGGTTATTTTCGTGATTGAAGGCTGTTTCGAGCTGACCGCAAATGGTGAAACACATTTTGTGCACCCAGGTCAGATGCTGTGGATACCGGAAGGGACTGAATTGGTTTATGGTGGGCATGCTCTGTTCGGCTATGTGGTTCATCCAGGAAACTGGAAAGAGTTACATGGTATTGAATGACTTTTATCATTTAGTTGTGTTTCGGAAAGGCAAAATAAAAATCTGATTTTTAACCATAACTTTTCGCAAAAGAACTTAATCTCAATGGAGCAAGGGTTTCATACTTGCTATGTTTCTTGGTCACGTTTCCAGACGTGTTAGACCTTTCTCAATTGCTATTTTATCTATCAAAAAGGGAAGCCTTGGCTTCCCTATAATGAGTCTTCTTTTGGCTTGGCTAAAGCTTTTATTTTAGCTCAAATTTACCCTGCATGATTGCCCAGTGACCCGGGAACGAACAGAAGAATGAATAGTCACCGCCGGCTTTCATTTTCTCAGTACTGAACGTAATGCTGGTGCTTTCACCGCCACCAATTACTTTTGTGTGAGCGTAGACGCGATCATCATTTGGTTTTACGTAGTTATTTTCTGCTCCAGCTGCCATGCCATCAGTACCGACTGCTTGTAGGTTGGCTGTGTCAGAGATGACCACGTTGTGACCCATCGATTGCGCTGGCATCTTACCTGTGTGATTCAGCGTTAGTTTTACCTCTTTACAAGTGGCTGGTACGCTCAATGTTTTAGTAGAAAACTGCATCATATCGTTAGCATCTAATGACACTTCACACTCGGCACTGGCTTGGGCACCAAAGCTCATTCCTACTAATGCGAAGGTTGTTGCTAATAAACGTAAAGACATATAACACTCTCCATTTTGTATTTTAGGCTGACTTGGATTGATCTTATCCAATAGTTCTCATTATCAGCCAATTTTCACTCCAAAAACGTGCTTCAATCGGTATATTGACGTTTTGTTGCAAGCTTGTACTGGTCAGTTCCGCTATTTGATCACTCAAATGCCTTATTTCATGCGATTGCGTGAGTTAAATCAAAAGTCGTGATTAGCCAGAGTTAAGGTGAAAATAATCTCTCTAAACGGGTGGCAGAATTGTTTGGTTTTACGGTATTGGAGAGGTTTCAAGAAAGAAGCTCAGCTAAATTGCTGAGCTTCTAGAGAACAGACGACAAGTAGGCCTAGCGAGTTTGCTTTAACGTGTGCAACACATCATGCAGTGAAGGTGCGACAGTATGGCCTAATTGCTTTATTTCGTCACAAGGCTCAACCAAATCAGGAATTTGATAAGTGATCATGTTCGCTGCTACCGCAGCACGCACGCCATTATTTGAATCTTCAAAGGAGAGACATTTGGTTGGATCTACGCTTAGACGACTTGCTGCAAGCAGGTAGATCTCTGGATCAGGTTTGCCGTGTGACACTTCACAGCCCGTCGTTAAGTTGTCGAAATACTTGCTTAGGCCCGCTAACTCCAACTTCTTCTGTGCCACTTCTTTTGCTGTAGAAGTGGCGACTGCAATTGGCAACCCTTGGCTTTTCAACCACTCAAGCAGCTCAATCACCCCTTCTTTTACTGGTATCGCTTGGTGCTTAACCACAGCGTCGTAACGGTCGCGCCACTCTTCGTGTAAGCGGTCAAGATCATCCCCATAAGCTTTACGAAAAATCACTTCAATGCCCGCTGCATTGCGACCAATGATTGAAAGGTAAACATCTTTATAGAAGGGTAGGTTCTGGGCTTCACATGCCTCTTTGAAGATACGCATACAAACGCGTTCGGTGTCGAGGAGTAACCCATCCATGTCGAAAATAGCTGCTTGATAATTCATTACTTTATGATTTGTCGATTGAGATGGCGCATTTTGACACAAGCAACATCGTTTTTCCTGCGGAATTCCACCATCTCACACGCTTTTTACCCAATCCTTATTTTATCCCTAGGCGTTTTGCCAAGCGGTGTAAGTTGCCGTTGTCCAGTTCCAACTGACGTGCCGTTGCTGCCCAGTTGCCTTGGTTTTCTTCCAGTGCTCGAACAATCATCGCTTTTTGGAAGGCGTCTGTGGCTGGTTTTAATCCGCCTTCTGGTAGATCAAGCCGAGAGTTTTGTTCCCCTTCTTCAGCGTTCTTGATGTTCTGATGCGGCGTTCGGATGTCAAAATCTTGCTCAACTAACTCAATGTCCATGGCGTGGGTACGCGCTTTTGCCAAAACACCAGCACGTTTAATGACATGTTCAAGCTCTCGCACGTTGCCTGGCCATGAATAGTCTTTGAGTGCCTGCACCAAAGTGGGGGACAAACGAATGCTGTTCAATCCCAATTTGCTTCTTAAACGTTCGGCAAAAAAGCCTGCGAGTAACACCACATCGTCTTCACGTTCACGAAGAGGTGGAACATGAAGCGGGAAGACGCTTAGGCGGTGATATAAGTCGGCTCGGAAGCGACCAGCAGTCACTTCTTCATGCAATATACGGTTGGTGGCGGCGACAATGCGTGTATTGACTCGAATATGGCGGTCATCACCCACACGTTGAATGTCGCCGTATTGTAGAGCTCGAAGTAACTTAGCTTGCAGTTCTAACGACAGTTCGCCGACTTCATCTAAAAACAGTGTGCCGCCATCGGCTTGTTCAAACTTACCCTTACGATTGCTGATTGCGCCTGTGAATGCGCCTTTGATATGGCCGAACAACTCGCTTTCCGCGACTGATTCTGGCAGCGCCGCACAGTTGAGGTAAACCAAAGTATTGTTCGATCGGCTAGAACGATGGTGAATAGCGCTGGCAACCAACTCTTTACCTACGCCTGTTTCTCCCATGACCAACACAGACAATTCCGTATCGGCGACGGCATCAATCTGCTCTTGAAGATTCCTCATGCCCTGAGAGTTGCCAATGATTTCGTTACTCAACGTGCGTTTCTCAGCGTAAGAGTCACGTGGCAGGCTCGCTTGAGTTTCTAGTTGCTCTAGCAGAAGTGCAGTGTGCAAGCCACCTGCTGCCAACGCGCTGACAAAACGTAACTCTTGGTTGCGCAGCCCATCAAATTGGTTGGGGTCGAAGGCGTCAATCGTAATGGCACCAATCAGTTGATCGTCGATCAGCAAAGGTAAACCAATGCAGGAATGGACATGCAGTTTGTCATCGTGGTTTGGAATCAAGCCATCGTATGGATCAGGTAAGTCGCTGTCAGAGGGAAAGCGCACGATATCGCCTGCTCGGGCAATGGCTTCTAATCTTGGGTGCTGCTCAATGGAGAAACGGCGTCCAAGCACTTCTTTCGCCAATCCATTGATCGCTAAAGGTTTAAAGTGTTGGTCTTCATACAAAAGAAGGGCAGAAGAGTCACACTTCAATACCTCTCGAATCGTGGTTAACAACGTATCGAAGCGAGCCTGTTGAGTGAGGGCCGAGTTAAGGTCTTGCGTGATGTGTAGCCATTGCGCGATTAAAGAAGTCATAGCCAATACCGATTGTGTCAATATGACTATTGTAGTGTCTTAATGACAATTTTCAACTGTGTCTAAATGACACTCATTAAAGTTGAGTTTTAATTAAGGTGTTGAAATATATAGTAATTAAAAGTTGGCACACCCAGTGCAATACAAGAAGAAATTATTTTTGTTTATCCCGTCATTCAAGGTAGTAATTATGACAATTCACGTAAAAAACAACATTCACTGGGTAGGTCAACGCGATTGGGAAGTTCAAGACTTCCACGGTACAGAATACAAAATGACAAAAGGTACCAGCTACAACAGTTATCTAATTCGTGAAGAGAAAACCGTATTGATTGATACGGTCGATCATCGATTCAGTCAACAATTCATCCAAAATTTAGAAATGGAAATCGACCTTAAGTCTATCGACTTTATCGTAGTAAACCATGCTGAAGAAGATCACTCAGGCGCATTGTCGGCATTGATGGAGAAGATTCCGAACACGCCAATTTACTGTACAGAAGCGGCGATTGATTCGATTGTGGGTCATCATCACCATCCTGAGTGGAACTTCAAAACCGTAAAAACGGGCGACAGCATCGATATTGGTAACGGTAAGCAATTGGTGTTCGTGGAAGCGCCGATGCTGCATTGGCCAGACAGCATGATGACTTACCTAACTGGCGATGCAGTGTTATTCAGTAACGACGCATTTGGTCAGCACTACTGCGATGAACGTCTGTTCAATGATGAAGTGGATCAAAATGAGTTGATGGAACAGTGTTTGCGTTACTACTCAAACATCCTAACGCCATTCAGCAGCTTGGTAACCGCAAAAATCAAAGAAGTGCTGAGTTTCAATTTGCCTGTCGACATGATCGCAACGTCACACGGTATTGTATGGCGCGATAATCCGGTTCAAATCATCGAGCAATACTTGGCGTGGGCAGACAATTATCAAGAAGATCGCATTACGATTTTCTACGATTCTATGTCAAATAACACCCGAATGATGGCCGATGCAATCGCGCAAGGCATTCACGATGTCGATCCTGGTGTGGCGGTTAAAGTCTTTAATGTCTCTAAGCATGATAAGAATGAAATTCTCGCCAATGTATTCCGCTCAAAAGGCATCTTGGTTGGTTCTTCTACCATGAACAACGTCATGATGCCGAAGATCGCAGGCATGCTAGAAGAAATTACCGGTCTGCGCTTTAAGGCGAAGAAAGCCGCTGCATTCGGTAGCTACGGGTGGAACGGTGGCGCGGTGGATCGTATCCATGCTCGATTGACCGACGCAGGTTTTGAAACCGCAGTGAGCTTGAAAACCAAATGGCGACCAGATGGTAAAGCGATGCGTGAATGTCGCGAACATGGTCAAAACATCGCGAAATTGTGGGCAAAGCATGACCTGACTAGTCCTGTTATTTCTCCGGCGATTGCTGCGTCTGCACCACAAGTTCAATCACAACCCGTTGCGCCAGTGACAACACAAGCGGCAGTAGATGCTGCTCCTAGTAACCCTAGTACCGAGGCACATCCCGCAGATTGTCAATGCATGGTTTGTACGGTTTGCAATTGGGTGTACGACCCAGCTAAAGGTGAGCCTAATCAAGGCGTTGAACCGGGTACGGTATGGTCTGAAGTGCCAGATTACTTCTTGTGCCCAGAATGCCACTTGGGTAAAGGCGTCTTTGTCGAATACAACGGGTAAGGGGGCGAATATGCAAGCACCTATTGTGATTATTGGTAGCGGCTTTGCGGCTTACCAATTGGTGAAAACAGTGCGTCGAATGGACGCACATATTCCGCTGCAAGTGTTTACTGCTGATGACGGCGCGGAATACAACAAGCCTGATTTGAGTCATGTATTCAGCAACAAGCAAACCGCCCAAGACTTAGTGGTTAAAAGTGGTGAGGCGTTCGCACAGGAACACAACATCGAACTGTTCGCCCATACCATGATTGAGCATGTCGACGTGCAAGCCCAGCAAGTGGTAGCCAACGGCCAAACCTATTCTTACTCCAAACTGGTGTTTGCGACAGGCGCGAAAGCCTTTGTGCCGCCAATATCTGGCGATGCAGCACCTGAGGTGATAACGCTGAACTCGCTACAAGAATATCAATTAGCGGAAGAGCAAATTAGCCGCGCGGAACGAATTCTAGTAATGGGTGGTGGTTTGATCGGCGTCGAGATCGCCATGGATCTCGCAACCAGTGGTAAAGCCGTTACGGTGGTTGAGCCAAATCCCCGTTTGCTCGCTAACTTGATTCCTGAATTTGTTGCATTGCCGCTGGAGAATCAACTTAAGCAGCAAGGTATTCAACTTGCCTTAGAGACTGGAGTTGTCGCGATCAATCACTCGGATGATTCGCTGGTGGCAAGCTTGAGCAAAGGTAAAGCAATCGAAGCCGATGTAGTGATTTCAGCTGCGGGTTTACGTGCTAACACTTGGTTAGCGAAGGCTTGTGGGTTGAGTGTCAATAAAGGCATCGAGGTGGACGCTCGATTACAGACATCAGCAGCCAATGTGTTCGCATTAGGCGATTGTGCTGAGATCCAAGGTCGAATGATGCCGTACCTCCAACCGATCGTGCTAAGTGCCAATGCTTTGGGCAAACAACTACTGGGGCAAGAAGCAGAGTTGAAACTACCGCCTATGATGGTAAAGGTCAAAACGCCGAGCTACCCAATTCAATTGGCAGGCGATTTTAGTTCGGTGACGAACTGGAGCGTGCAGATTTCTCAAACTGGCATTGCCGCGAAAGCAGAAGATGAAAATAGCCGACTCATGGGCTTCGTCGTGACGGGAGAACAAGTTACGCAAGCATTTCCATTGCTTCGAGAGTTGTCTCAAGCCGGTCAGGCTTAACCGATTTAAACGAAAAGAATTGTAATTAGAGAGGGTATTATTATGTCGCATCTACGAATTCCTAAAGACTGGACTGTTCAACGTTCAACGCCTTTCTTCACTAAAGACAATGTGCCACCAGCGCTACTGACTCATCACAATACCGCTGAGGGTGTGTTTGGGCAGCTGTGCGTCATGGAAGGGCAAGTGACTTACTACGGCTTTGCTGATGAAAATGCCACAGAAGCAGAAGTAGTGGTGGTGATTAATGCAGGCCAGTTTGCTACAAGTCCACCGCAGTACTGGCACCGCATTGAGATGAGCGATGATGCTCAGTTCAACATCAATTTCTGGTCGAACAAGGACAAGAGTGGGCAAGCGATGTTCCACGCTAAGCAGTAGTGAACCTTTGTAAGTGCTTTGACTGTTACGCTAATCGTCAAGTAAAGGGGTGTAGAAGGCGCAATAAACGGACTGCAATGCAGGATCATCGAGACCGAGGAAAGAGAAATCACGAGTAATGATTTCAATTCTTTAGTAGCATGTTACGAAACATTTCAGTCAGGTGAACTAAGGGAAGCGTGCAATGGAAAAACAACGAGTAGCATTTATTGGTCTGGGTGTGATGGGATACCCAATGGCTGGTTACCTAAGTAAAGCGGGCTTTGAAACCAAAGTATACAACCGCACAAAAGCGAAAGCCGACAAATGGGCTGAAGAATACCAAGGCGTAGCTTGTGAAACACCACGTGAAGCGGCAGAAGGCTGTGACATCGTTTTTACCTGTGTGGGTAATGATGATGACGTTCGTAGCGTTGTTTACGGTGAAGAAGGCATTCTGGTCGGTTTGAAAGCAGATGCAGTGTTAGTCGATCACACGACGACTTCTGCAGACCTAGCGGTTGAGCTGGCTGAAGCGTGTGCTAAGTATGGTAATCACTTCATTGATGCGCCAGTTTCTGGTGGTCAAGCGGGCGCAGAAAATGGTGTTCTAACCATCATGTGTGGTGGTGAACAAAGCATTTTTGACCGTGTGTCTCCGGCGATGGATGTGTACGCGAAGCAGATGACGCTACTGGGTGAAAACGGTCAGGGTCAACGCTGTAAGATGGTAAACCAAATCTGTATTGGAGGCGTTTTACAAGGTCTGAGTGAAGCTTTGTTGCTGGCACAAAAATCAGGCTTGGACATCGCTCAAGTTGTAGAAACGCTTAAGCATGGCGCTGCAGGTTCTTGGCAGATGGAAAACCGCGCAAATACAATGGCTGAAGACAAGTTCGATTTTGGCTTCGCTATTGATTGGATGCGCAAAGACTTAGGTTTCTGTCTGCAAGAAGCTGAGCGAGTGGGTCTAGAACTTCCACTGACTAAGAAAGTGGATGAGCAATACGCAGACCTTCAACGTGATGGTTTAGGTCGCATGGATACATCAGTACTGATCAAAGCGGTCGCTAAAAATCAGTAGTTGATGAATCAGTAATAGATAAACAGTTCTTTGGTATTAAAGAGCTTAAAGAAATCTAAGTTAATCATAATGAACCTCCTTGAGCATGGTTTATGACTTGTGATTAAGGATTAGTGATTTGAAATCAGGAGGTGCTGTAGAGCACCTCCTTTTTTTCGTCTTTAAATCACACAGTGTAATGATTACAGCGTTCGCTTACTTGTTTAAGCCTAGTGCAATTTCAAGACCTTTGCCGTACGCTTCGTCCGCTTGGTATGCGTGTTGAACGTGGCGCTGTTGGATGAACTCTGGTACACCGTCCATTGCGCGAGCTGTGTTATCGAGCAGAGTTTGACGTTGCTCTTCGCTCATCAGACGGAATAGGTCACCCGCTTGGCTGAAGTAGTCTTCGTCTACACGATGATCGTAGTGATCAGCGTTGCCGTTGATGCGTAGAGGTGGCTCAGAGTAATCTGGTTGCTCTGCCCATTCTTGTTTGTAGTTTGGTTCGTAACCTAGTGTTGAACCAAAGTTGCCATCAACGCGCATTGCGCCATCGCGGTGGTAGCTGTGAACAGGGCAACGAGGTGCGTTCACTGGGATTTGATGATGGTTCACACCTAGACGGTAACGCTGAGCATCGCCGTAAGCGAACAGACGACCTTGTAGCATCTTATCTGGAGAGAAGCCGATACCAGGTACGACTGCTGCTGGGTTGAACGCTGATTGCTCAACTTCTGCGTAGAAGTTTTCTGGGTTACGGTTCAGTTCGAACTCACCAACAGGGATCAGTGGGTAGTCTTTTTGAGACCATACACGTGTTAGGTCGAATGGGTTGAAGTTGACTTCATCCGCTTCTAGCTCAGGCATGATCTGTACGTACATCTTCCATTTAGGGAAGTCTTGACGTTCAATCGCTTCGTAAAGGTCACGGTGATGGCTTTCGCGGTCTTTACCTACGATTGCTTCTGCTTCTTGGTCAGTCAGGTTCTTGATGCCTTGCTGAGTTTTGAAGTGGAATTTCACCCAGTAACGCTCGTTTTCTGCGTTGATGAAGCTGAATGTGTGGCTACCAAAACCATGCATATGACGGTAAGAAGCGGGGATACCACGGTCACTCATTACGATAGTCACTTGGTGGAATGCTTCTGGTAGTGATGTCCAGAAATCCCAGTTGTTGGTAGAGCTACGCATGTTAGTGCGAGGGTCGCGTTTTACTGCGTGGTTTAGGTCTGGGAATTTTAGTGGGTCACGTAGGAAGAATACTGGTGTGTTGTTACCAACCAAGTCCCAGTTACCTTCTTCAGTGTAGAATTTTAGTGCGAAACCACGGATGTCACGTTCTGCGTCTGCTGCACCGCGCTCACCAGCTACGGTAGTGAAGCGAGCGAATAGTTCTGTTTTTTTGCCGATGTCAGAGAAGATCTTAGCGCGAGTGTATTTTGTGATGTCGTGCGTTACTGTGAACGTACCGTAAGCACCAGAACCTTTTGCGTGCATACGACGCTCAGGGATCACTTCGCGGTCAAAGTGTGCCAATTTTTCAAGGAACCAAACGTCTTGTAATAGTTGAGGGCCACGAGGACCTGCAGTCATAACGTTTTGGTTATGTGCGACAGGGCAACCTGCTGCTGTAGTCAATTTCTTGTTTGTCATTTTTCTTCCCCCTCCAGGGCTCAATACCTTAGAAACTGTAGAGGAGGTTATTACGGAAAAGCTGGGGGAGAAAACTGATATTGCTTATCAATTCAATAGATGGTGACTATGGTCGAAACTATATTAGAATCAGAAATTTACTACATTAGCTTGATTGACATAACAATCGACGTTCTCGAATGCGATTGACTGGGGGGAGCGCTATCCAGTTAGCGTGTCTGCGATGCTAGTAATATCGCCCCTTAAATGAAGTTTTACGTGTCATCAAAGGGGCGAAGTAATTAAGAGTACTTCACTTCAAGTTGTTCAGCTTTTGCAAATGCTGGGTGTGTCGCGAGCTGTTTCCCATAACGTTCAATATTAGGGAAGTGATTAACTAAACCAAACTTTTGAACCAATTCGACAATGAAAGACATCATGATGTCAGCGCCAGTCAGACGCTCTTCTACTAGGTAAGTTTTGCCTTCTAAGGATTGCTCGAAGTAGCCTAGTACATTCATTGCTTCCTTGTCGGCATAGCCTGATAAAAACTGAGTTTCATTTGGCTCTTTGCTTACGAAGATTTTTAGCAGCATAGGTAAAATTGCGGAGCTTTCTGCAAAGTGCATCCATTGCAAATATTCTGTGTGTGCTTTTGTACCGCGCTCAGGAGCAAAGGCTCCGTCACTGTATTTCTCAATCAAATATTCGGTCATTGCACCTGACTCAATGATAATCTCGCCGTTATCTTCAAGAACAGGTGACTTTCCTAATGGGTGAACACTTTTTAGTTCTGGCGGTGCCATGAAGGTCACGGAATCACGGACATAGGGTACAATCTCGTAATTTACATCTAGCTCTTCAAGTAACCAAATGATGCGCTTTGAACGAGACTGATTGAGGTGGTGAAGTTTAATCATTTACATATCCCTTTTTACAATGGGTCGTTAATCTGTACTACAAGCTTGCCGAAATTCTTACCTTCCAACAGACCGATGAATGCTTCTGGCGCATTATCCAGTCCTTGTACTAGATGTTCGCGGTATTGGATCTTTCCTTCTGCCAACCATTGATTAATATCTTGCGCAAATTCACCGTAGCGATGTCCGTAATCATCAAAAATGATGAAGCCTTGCACCTTGATTCGTTTGGTCAGGAGCTTACCCATTAGTAATGGAAGATGGTCGGTACCTTCAGGCAGCTCTGTCGCGTTGTACTGAGAAATCAAACCACAAAGTGGGATACGCGCATTTGTATTCAGAAGTGGCATTACAGCCTCGAATACTTTGCCACCTACGTTTTCGAAGTAAACATCGATACCTTTGTCACAGGCATTTTTCAGTTGTTCTGCAAAGTCTTCAGCTTTGTGATCAATACACTCATCGAAACCAAGCACCTCTTTAGCGTAACGGCATTTTTCTTCTCCGCCTGCTATACCAACAACTCGGCAACCTTTGATTTTACCAATTTGACCAACTGTTGCGCCTACAGGCCCCGTAGCAGCTGCTACCACGATGGTTTCCCCTGGTTTTGGCTGACCAATGTCGAGTAAACCCATGTACGCGGTAAATCCTGGCATACCTGCAACGCCTAACGCGTAAGAAGGGTTTTGCGGTTCTTTACCAAGTTTAATGACCATCTCACCAGTTGAGATAGCGTAGTCTTGCCAGCCAACAGTGTAGGCAAGAACCCATTCACCCGCTTCGTAATCTGGGTGGTTTGATGTTTCTACCTGACAAACTGTACCACCGACCATTACGTCATCAATTGCAACAGGGTCAGCGTATGATTCGGCATCACTCATGCGACCACGCATGTATGGATCTAGAGATAAATAAACCGTTCTCAATAGCATTTCACCCTCTTTCGGAGTCGGTTTCGTTACCTCTTCTAAACGAAAGTTTTCTTGTGTCGGTGCACCATGGGGACGTGACGCGAGTACGATTCTGCGATTTGTTGCGTTAGTCATATCTATCTCACTTGTTGATTAGACCGGTCGTCTAGTATTTATTTCAAAATATCCCGCTTATTTAAAGCGGGAAGGTTTACTGTGTTAACACTGACGCTTTTTCTGACAGTGAAACGTGTGTAGGGTGTTCATTCTGCTTCCACGCCGCCCGTTATGGGCAAGTGCGCGTATTCTGCAGTAAGTGTTGAGTATAGGTCAGACTTTGCGTCAATGCTGCCTGATCTTGATAAAGTTTGTTCAGCAAGCTAGCGCCATTCCAAAGGTAGTATATCTGCCTTGCTAATAACGCACTGTCACCATTGGGGATTGAGCCATCTTGAATGCCGATGTCAATGCAATCCGCTATCGCTTGAATGGTTTTGTCTGCTCCTTGGCGTAATGCCAAGCGCATTGACTCAGAGAGATCGGAGACTTCTGCACTTAACTTAACCAATAAACATTTGTTCGCATTACACACGTCGTCTTCTACTTTGACCATTTCTTCGAAATAGCTCATTAGGCGTTGGTAGCCACTCAGTTCAGTATTGGTAAAGCGTGCGTTTAAACGCTCAAAATACTTAGTAAAGTAGTCTTGAATCATCGCTTCACCAAATTGTTCTTTGGATTTGAAGTAATGATAAAACGAACCTTTTGGCACTGCGGCCTTTTTTAATAGCTCTGAAAGACCAACACTCGTGAACCCTCGGTTTACGATCAACTCGTATCCGACGTCGAGAATATGTTGGCGTGTGTCATTCGTCTTTGCGTTCATGAAGTGTACTATAGGATGAATTAGACCAGTCGTCTAGTATTTGTTGTGGGTTATTTAATCAGCTCATACTCAATAACAAAGAGCGTGTCGGTATTTGGGTAGATTTCTCGAATTAACTGCTTGAGTTTTGGTAGTTCGATGGCTTCTTGTTCTGCATGAAACTCATTAATATCTTCAAAGTGAAGTGGTTCTACAGAACGTATCTTGATATCGCAGACTTTACGATCCGTTTCTAAGGTAAAAACTTCGACTTCTGTATTGGGAACGTAATGGCTTTCTGATTCATCTCGAATCGTTATCGTCTTTTTGCCTGACGTGATCAACGGGGTTAAGAATTCAAAAAAAGTAATCTTGGTTGGATGAGATGGCATGATGTACTCGTTAGTCTGGTTGTTTGGCGTAATTATATACCCAAATCCCCCAGAGATTCCTGTATTACTAGAACGATCGAGTGCGGATGAAGCGAATTAACTTGGCACTAAAGTAACCTGAGATAACGCCTATCCAGTTGGTGCTGAGATCATCAAAACTAAATGATCGATTTGGAATAAAAAGTTGGCTTATTTCTTCCATTGAAACGATAGCCAACAGCAGTAGCAAAAGACGAATCCCAAAAACGTCGGTTTTATTCGAGCTCACCAGAGAAGGGAACGTGAAGACCGATAAAAAGCCGATCAATAAACTGAAAGTAAAGTGAAGCGTACTTGATCCGCCTAAGTAGGTTTCCATTTGCAGGTAAGCAGTATGGTGTAGGTCAGAGCTTTTCCATAAAGAGAGTGAAGCGGTTAGCATCAGGACTAAAACAAAACTCGTGCGTGCCAGTATTAAAGCCATAATTAACCTATTGGAAAGAAGCCTAAGTAACGTTTTACAAAGTACAGTGCAGCTAAATTCTGGATAGCCATGCCAATTGCCATTGCCCACGCTGCACCAATCACCCCAAACATTTGGCAAAGCGTAACAAGTAGGCAGATGGACACCGTACCGGAGGAAATTGTAATGTATTTCATGGTTCTCTCATGACCACTCATTAATAATAAAAAACCTACTGAACCAGTCGCAACATTGACTAACTGCCCCAGAGAAAGGACGACTAATAGTGGCGCCGCGGCGAGAAACTCCTCACCAAAAAACTGCATTACAAACTCGGGGAAGAGGGTGCAAATAATTACGGGTACAATCGCTAAACCAACATTAGCTCGGCACGCCAAGCGGCTCAGGTTCTGCAGTTTGCGCATTTGACGCTCTTTGTAGAGAGAGGCAAACATCGGGGCGACCACAAAGTTAATGGTAATCAGCACGAAGCCAATCAGTAGTGATGTACGTTGGGCTGCGGCTAACAAACCGAGTTCCGCTGTTGAGATAAAAAAGCCCGTAATAACAAGGCTTCCCCATTGAAGAACATTCGTGAAGATACTGCCAACCCAGACTTGCTTGGCAGAAGAGACCATTTTTTTGTTTGGTACGAAAGCCGATGTTTGATATTGATCTGAGCCAAGCCAATTGGCACTAGATATGACCGCGACACCTATGCTCGCTAAAAGCAGTGCGGTCATTAGATTGTTGATATTTTGCTGACCGATATAGTCTAGGGCAAAGACAAAAATGACCATCAACATACTTACCCCAAGCTGCAACGCAAACAGAGATGATACAACTTTTCTACATGCTTGAAGCACCCGACTGTTGGTTTGCGCAAGCACCAAGAAAGGTATGCAAAGCAAGCATAAAGTAATCGCATACATTGGTGATTGAGTCTGGTTTAGCTGTTCTGGAAACAGATTAAACCCTGCCAACAAAACGCCTATGGCGAGCAAGCAAAATGCCATACTTCGATAAAGTGCGGTTTTATAGTTTTGGCTTTGTTCAAGCTTCTCTTTGTTATTAAAAGCGATCGCATTGTAACGAACTAACGAGACATCAAAACCTAGCTGAGAAACGATAGCGAGTAGCGAGACTAGGTTGAATAAAAAGAAAAATTGACCGGCCGTCGAAGCGTCACTGGTCTTCGATACAATCAGAGTCAGTAAAAAAGCAAATAGCGCACTCAACACACGCGTGATTGCGGTTTTTAATCCGGTAGATAACAAGCTTTTTTTACCGCTGGGCATCAACAGTAATTTTTGTTGAACAGTGTGAAACATAGGAGCATTTAACCGTATAGTTTATTGAGTGCTAGGCGCTGTTTTTCTTCACTGAAGGCATCGTTTAATTCTGCTGTATATTGGCGAAAATCGATCTCTTCATAATAATTGACACAATGCGCGATCTGCTTGGCCATTTCTTCAGGTGTGAGCGCTAAAAACGGGTAGTTGAGATCTTTGGTTGCGCCGATGGTCCGAATAACCATAGGAAGATGTAACTTGGATGCTTCTAGAATGGTTAACGGCATCCCTTCCCATGCTGCAGTGTGTAGATAAAGGTCTGAACCCTTGAGCTTTTCAACTACCTCATCGCGAGGCAGCATACCCGTTACATCCACATTTTCAGTACGTAATTTCTGTTCGAGTACTTGGTCACCGCCACCTATCCATGTGATCTCTATCGGGCGGTTAAGCGCATACCGATTAAGGAACTGCAATGTGCTGATAAGAAACTGAGGATCTTTTTGGGGCGCGACACGACCAAGTACAACGAGCTTCAGCGCTTCTTGCTTGTTTCGCTCTATACGATCTTCACTTTGATAAGACACGTAGTTGTTGAGCAGTTCGGCACGTTTCGCACCAATGCTAATGGCTAGGTCACACTCTCGTTGGCTACAGCCTGCAACCACATCAATTTTGCTCAGTTTTACTTTCTCTAGTGCTTTATAGATCTGGCGTGCAAGCTCTGAGATATCTTCACGTTCGAAGGCATAACAGTGCGGTGTGTAAACCAAGCGTGCCTTGCCAAGCTTTAGAAATCGGCCGAGAAATCCTGCTTTACTCGAGTGCAAATGCACGACGTCGGGACCAAGTGATGCAATCATGTGGTTTGCATCGCGAATAAATTGAAGCAAGCCGCCTTCTACCCACTTTGTCTGTACGAAAATGTGGTGGTTGTTCTCATTGGTCAAGTCGTTTTCTCGGGCTCTGGCTAGCAAGAAATGCTGATAAGGCTCGTCTCTGGATGAGTGAACATAACTATAGAGAGCAGTTTGAACGCCACCTCCAAATGCTTCTGTAACATGGAGCACTTTCTTCATGATGATTTTGTCCCTGGTGTTTGCATCCATTTGTGTTTAAAAGCATCACGCTCTTGCTCTGAATAAACGTGGCGATACAAGGGAAGATCGTACATATAGAACAGTTTTGAGAAGTCGTAGTGATTCTTAAAGTGTTGGTGGATATTGGAGTACCACTTGTTTTTCGCTTCGTTGCTGTTTTTCAGCACGAAGTCTTGCAACTCAAGAAACTCACCGATTTCTTTATCAAGAGAACTGAGCTGTTCGCATTTGATTAGCATGACGTTGGCCTGATCGTTCTGGAATGTGAAGAAAGGTTGAGTGTTGTCCAGCTCTTGGCGCATCACATCGATATTGAAATTACGCTTTAACTCGTTGTCGAACCAGTCCGCAAAATAGTTGAGATTGATATAGTTATCAAAACAATGCTCGAGGTGCTGATACGTGACTTCCATATCTCGGTGAATTGCATCGTTCTTTTTGCCTTCGATAAATTGCAAATGGAGATCTTGAAAGAAGCGAGAAAAGACAGTTGCGATTGGATCGCGGACCAGCGTAACGATTTTAATCTGTTCTCGTTTTTGTAAGATACGTTTTCGCTGCTTGAGCACTAAGCGATAGAGTGCGCGGTTTCGGAAGTCGAAGAATTTACTCACGTCTTTTTTATTGTGATACATGTGAAATTCTTCGTGATCATCAAAGGTGTGGATGTGATAGCTCGGGATATTTTTCTCCCCTAGCGTGTGCTCAATTGATGAGGAGCCAACTTTGCCCATTTGGTAAACTAAAACAAAATTATCAGCTTGGAGTTCTCGGTTCTTTTCAAATTGTCGAGAGATTGAATACTTCATCTATCCTATCCTTGATTATTCATATTCGTGGTGATGGTTTACCGGAAAAGTATGAGCAATGGCCCGTGAGTCGTTGCTCATGCTGATCATGACGGGTAACAAGAGTATTAAAATTATGGTGGTGTTTACCGCAACGAAAAACACCATGATGAGGGCGTATATCGCAAGTAATAGGCTTTTTCTGTTTTCATTAAGGCTGCGGAAGCAAAAGCGAATAAAAAGAAAATAACCACCAAACAGCAGACCGATACCAAGCAATCCGTATTCAATTGCGGTATCTAACACAAAGTTGTGGGTGTAGATCGCCAGCTCATCATAGTTAAAGTAACTGATCATAAAGTTGGGTAACATTTTCGCGCCGACACCTAACACCGGGTGTTGAAGTAAAATATCTAGCCCATTGGCAAGTAAAAGTTTTCTATGAAGATTCGATACCCAGCGGGCTTCACTTTGGTTGGCAAATAAGACGTCTTCTTGGGTTATTTCCAATGTGTCTGCTAGCGTTTCAAACCCAACGTAGAGTGTGGTTGTGACGGCAGTAAACACAATGAAGCTCAAGGCTAATAAAATTGTCCACGTGTACGTTTCGCTGAGCGATTTTCTCATTAAGTTTTTTACGAGCAGTTGGTCAAAGAAGAAAAGCAGACAAAAACCAAGTAGCGCTTTTCTTTCTTGTGACAACACCAGTAATACTAAAGCTACGAGCATCAAAAGGTGGAAAGCGCGAATTTTATCTCGATAAAGGTACAGTAGCGAGCACAGTACACCGAACCCGTATTTACTTACCCCGAGTAACTTAAACCCGCTTTGATAGCCCTGAGCAAAGTGCCATAAGGCAACGAGCGTACAGATGAAAAACAACAGATACGTGAAATAAACCATTACCCGTTCGTCATCAAACACGCCATAGGCGTACATTAGGCTCAGTAGGCACAAAATCGCTAACCATTGCACAGTTTCTATAACTAGCGGCATTAAAGGGACGCGATTTAGCAGACCATTTATGAACACATACCCAGTGAACAATAGGAGGAACCCCATACAGGGATGCATGAGTTTTTCAGCTTTTCCTTCCAATACCACTAATGCAGTAAAACCAATAGACAAAAGGCTTGCGATGTCAGATGGGGCTAGCGCTATTCCTCCAGCACGAAACTTCATTGGAATAAAGAACAATACTAATAGGCATGCTGCAAGCAATGAGGCGCGATGGCTCGATGGCGCGGAACTATTTGTTGGCGCAAAGCTGCTGGTAGATTCCATAGTAACCTTCACGAAATTTATCGATGGTGTAGAGAGAGGCCCTATTGACTGAGTATTGACTTGCAGCGTCATACCGCTTAACACTTTCACACAGCTGGAGCACTTTTTGGCTCAGTTCAGTGGCGTTACCAACCTGAAATAAATATTCGGCACGTCCGGTGACGTCATCCAAACCAGGTACGTCCGATGATAATACGGGTAAGCCTGCTGCCATGGCCTCAACCGCCGCCAAGCCAAAGCCTTCGACGTGCGACGATTGCACGTAAATATCCATGTCGTTCAAAAAGGCAGGAATGTCAGAAACTACGCCATGAAAGTGAACACGTTGCGCGACGTTGATTTTTGTTGCCAATGCTTGCAGTGACGATTTTTTTTCTCCATCTCCCGCAAGGTGGAGTTCGTATCGTCTTGGTAAATGGATAAGTGCTTGGATAAGCGTTTCATGATCTTTATGTTGGTGAAGTCGGCCCACCATTCCAATCTTGATAACTGGTTTGTCGATTAGGTGGCTGGCGAATCTTGGCGTCATAGAAAACCTTTTTAAATCAACGCCATTGTGCACCACGTGATATTTGTGTTGGTAGCGAGGCATGAACTTCACCAGTTCATCTTGTACTTTTTCACTAATACTGACCGTCAAGTCGTGGCCCCAATATAAGACGTATTCCATGAACTTAAACAGCGGATAGTCACGTCGACGGTTATAAGAACAGTGCTCAGTCTGGATTCGTTTTTTACCTACCGCCAATAGCGCTAGGTAAATGGAAGGGTAGAGGTGCCCGTGAACGACATCCGGCCAACGCAGCAAAGAGAATTTCTCACTCAATGACAATGTGCGCCAGTTAAAACACTCTACCCCTTGGGCGGATAGCATTGGTAAGTAATCATTTTCATCACACAAGACCAAAATTTTGATTTCGTATTCAGGCTTATGTTCTAAAACAAGGTCGACTAAGAACTTCTGAGCACCGCCGTTCTGAGAAAGATCATTGATAATATGTAGAATCTTGGTTTTCATGATTAATTGGTCAGATATTGCTGTTTAAGGTCGGTGATTTCTGTATTTGAGAAAAAGTGCTTCGTCAATTTAGAATTCAGCATTTCTTCAACGTACTCGGGTGTAGGTTGAAATTGCGTTTTGAATTCTTTCATTAGTGGCGAGTACCATTTGTTGTCTGATTGATTTTCATAAACAACATCCACGGGGTAACCTAAAAAGTCTTCAACTGCGGAGTTAGCCTTCGTTAGCTTGTCACTTCGAATGACCAACAGTGAGAAGTTATTGTTATGGTATGTTTGATAGCCTACTTCGTGATTAAAAGACTCGTTAAACACATCAATCCCTGTTAGTTGTTTGATCTCGTTGTCAAACCACTGCAGCGCATATTGATGATTCATGTGCTTATCAAATGCTTCTTGGAGTAATTGCGGTCGTTCGGTACGTATTGCGCTGTCATCCTTTAGATATTTGTCCGCCATCCAAAAAGGAAGTGCTTGAAAGAACATTGAGACATTTCGTCCGATCGGTTCACGCACCAGCGAGATAATTCGAACTTTTTTCTTACGCTTTAACATGCGGCTCATCGTTATGCGCTTTAGTCGTCGCTTTAACGCATTGATCTGAGGCTTATGCAATTGCGCTCTAACGGGGGATATTTGTTTTTGCGCATCGACGGTCATAAGGTCGTGCAAGTGAATCGAGTCAGGAATGGAATGCTCTAATGCACTCGAACCTACTTTGCCCATTTGATAGATCAATACCGGCTGTTCTTGGCTTTTCAACGTTTGGTACCAAGATAGGTTTACGTTAGTAGGCGTATTTCTGGACATAAAGCGTCTCTCCTTCCTTGGCCTTGGCTTGTGTGATTAAGACGCCAAGAGATGGAACTGAGTGTTGTATTTGTTTAGATAACGCAAGGTTAACCAGTGATGATTTTGTTGATTCTGAGCGAATGACGGTGATCAGACCATTGGCATACTGACCAAGAATAAGTGCGTCACTCACTGACAGTAGGGGTGGTGTATCGATAATGATCCGGTCATACTTATTTTGAAAATGTTCGAGCAACTTTTTAAAGCGATCAGAAGCCAGTAATTCCTGTGGGTTTGGCGGAATTAGGCCGGCCGGTAATACATCTAAGTTGGCTTCTTTTATATGTGTAACACAATCTTTGATTGGCGTATCCATAGTCAGGATATGCGTTAAGCCAGGGCTTGATTCAGCAATACCGAATCGCTTTGCGATGGAAGGTCGACGTAAATCGCAGTCGATGATCAACACCTTTTCCATTTTTGAAAACGACACCGCCATATTGATACTGGTCGATGTTTTTCCTTCTTCTGGAATAGCAGAGGTAAAGGGCAATATCTTTTGCTTCGTGTTGGTTAATCTGAGCAGAAGCGAGGTTCTGACCGAGCGGCAAGCTTCACTAAATAGTTTTTCTTCATCATCTAAATACGCGGTATAACTGACGCCGTTTTTACGCAAATTGCGTTTTTTGACCATAGGAATCACACCTAAACACGTAACACCAAGTTTTTCCTGCACATCGGCTGCGCTTCGGATAACTTCTCGCATCGTTTCTAAGATGATGACTAGAGCGCAAGCAATGGCAAAGCCAAAAAAGGTGGCAATTAGTACCAGTTTGATTCGTTGTGGTGCCACCGGGAATAGAGGAATGATGGCTTTATCAGTAAAGCGAGCAGTGACATTCTTGTAGTCGCTGGTGGCGTTGGTCTCTTTCTCACGATTTAAGAACGCTTCATAGAGTGCCTTATTGGATTCAACCTCGCGTTTTAACTGTTCGTAACGCGCTTTTTGTGACCCTAACGATTGAAAGTCTGACTTTTTGTTATCGAGTTCTGCTCGAAGCATGTCCTCTTGCGCTTTTGCAGCAAGAAGGTCTTGTTGCTTACTGAAGGAAATGTCACGGATGAGTTGCTGGGTTCTTGATTGAATTTCAGCAAGCTGTGCTTTCGCCTGAATCATTCGATCATGCTTAGGTCCGTAGCGCTGTGCCAGTTCAGAGAGATTTTTGGCTGCCTGTGCTTCCGACAATTTTAGATCGCGGATTTGCGCTTGATTAGCGAATTCATCAATTGACAACAAGCTGTCTAAACTTTGCGAAGATTTACGTCGTAACAGTTGGATTAACGTCTGCGCTTCAATACGCTTATTAACAGCGATATTCAGCTTGCGAGTGAGTTCTTCTAGCTCATTTGCGTAAATTTCATCAATACCGTTTATATCGATCAACCCTTCTTTTAACAAGAATTCTTGCAGCGCTTGCTCCGAGTTACGTAATCGCTCCTCCAATTTTTGAGAGTTATTTGTCAACCAAGTAGCCGCATTTTGTGTAACGACCAATTTGGCTTCAAAATTTGCGTCAATATAGGCTTGGCCGACCGCGTTGGCGATTGTCGTAGCAAGCTTAGGATCGGTAGAACGAAAGCGAATTCTGACTAATTGGGTGTTACGTACTGGCTCAATATCGAGTTTACTTCTGAAAGCTTGAAGTGCCTGATAATAGGACTCTGAAAACTGCGCGGTTTCTTTTGGGCTTGGTGCCACATTCAGTAGGTCTTGAACAAAAGGAATCGACTTTATTTGGTCGATTTTTTTATTTAACCCCCCTGAGCTTGTGAATTCAGGTAATTGGGTGAGGTTCAGCTCTCTAATGACCTTATCTGCAATATGATTCGATTTTAAAATGGCGATTTGCGTTTGAAAGTACTCTTTCTTTGTCGTGTCGACGCCATATACTTCCTCGATTGAAAGGGCGCTTTTTTGCTCCTCTTGGATGAGTAGCGTAGCTGTAGCTTGGTATATCGATGCTTTGGAGTAGATATACCAAGTACAAGTTAATGAGAACAGAAGCGTGAATGCTGCGATGCTTAGCCAATTCTTTTTAATCGCTTTGAAGTGATGGCCAAAACGAATCAGTTCTACTTTGTTCATCTGGAGATTATTTGGATGAGTCCCGTTCATTTGATTCCCTGTCACTTAAAAGAAGCTCTGGTCAATAAATACAATGTCACCAGGTTCAACGTTGCGGTGCATACTGACCCCCTCCATCGTTTGACCTGTTTTATGCTTGGTGAGGTTAATGCCTTTGCGTGAGGCTCTGTCGGTCAAGCCACCTGCTAGAGCGATGGCCTTCTCTATGGTTAACCCTGGACGGTACTCAAATCCACCAGGTTTCCTGACTTCTCCATTAACGTAAAACAGACGAAAGTTATTGATGGTGACCATCACTTTTGGATTGATGAGATAATCGCCTTTTAAGCCCGTTTCTATTTCGTACTTGAGTTGTTTTGGTGTTTTTTTGATTGCTTTAATTCGGCCAAGGTAGGGGTAATCAAAGTAGCCATCTGACGTTATTAGAATATTTTTAATCGTAAGATCTTCTTCACCATAGACCTGCACGGAAATGGTATCGCCAGTATCGAGTAAGTAATCTTCCTCGTTTGAGTCAGCGTTGACCAAAGTGCTAAATAGCAACAACGCTACACTCATGAATTTGATGAATGCCTTCATTAATAATCCTTTTTACAGAGAAAACTGTGCGCTTAAAGTCCAAATATTTTGTTCGAAGCTATAATCCGATCGGCTAGAGTTTTTATCTTGGTATTGCCAATCGGCTTGCAGCTGTATCCAACGTTTGATCTGATAATCGATACCAAAAGATAGAGTGTACCGATCGTCGTTTCTGGAGATTCCCGTGTAATCATCTTGTTGATAAACAGCACCTAAGCGAGTTGCAAGGTAACTATTCCAATCGTGCTTCAGGTTCAGTCGGTAACGAGTTTGTAGGTTGTAATCGCCATCTTGATCGGGGTTAACCGCCGCTTGAGTGGTTTTCACGCTGACTAGAGTTTGTTCTTGAGGCAACCATTCAAAGCCGATATCCCAACTAAAGCCTTTAAATGTCTCTCGTTGAGCGCTGTCAAAATCTTTGATTTGATAACCGAGTCGAGCGATGCCTTTGGTTTTTCCTGTGACTTCCCATTCGGCACCGGTGTAATAGAAACTGGTGTTGTTATCTTTCGATGGCTGCGCAGAATTTCGGTGCTGATACTCGGTTACGATTTGGTTTGTTCCGACTAACCAATAGGTTCTTGGCGTCGCTCTTAAATAGAACTCCAAATGTGCATTGGGAGCTCGAAAATCGTTGTATTTAGTTTTAGCGTTTGGGCGCCCAGGCAAGCCGTCACGATAGTTTTGATAGGTTTTATCACTATAGCCTAAACCGAATTCGAGTCTGCCTTTGGCACCGTTAGATCCAAAGACATAATTGGTTTTTACATCGTTACGGTTGAACTCTATTGGTGAGTCGATTGCGCTACCATTACCTTCGGTAATATCTTCTCCTCGAACTTCATGCTGGGCGCGAAAACGGTAATCAACCACTAAACGATGACGATGATTAAATTCGAAAAAGTTGGAAAACTGAAAAGTGTGGTCGTCGAAGTCGTTGCGATCGTCAGATGAAAAGCCCGCTTTTAACTTATATAAAATATCTGCGCGATAGCGATTCCGTTCTATACGTGCTAGTAAGCTTGGTTCTATACCCCAAATATTGACCGATTCTACATTGCCGGATTTTTCCGCTTTATTGATGTTGTCATCTCCCTCGTAGAAAGTTTTTACGAGGGGAATCAACTCTATACCAGACTCGGTTTGGTAAGCCATCGGTTCTGCGAGCAAGTCAGTAGAAAACAGACTCAATGCTATTGCCATTGTCAGTTTCTTCATAATCTCAACCTTAGTAAGCGTTAGCACCAGTGAAGCCTTTGAAAACGGTCATAAAGATGATTTTGATGTCCATCCAAACCGACCAATGGTGGATGTAATCCAAATCAAACTCGACTCTCTTTTCCATTTTTTCTAAGGTGTCGGTTTCGCCGCGATAACCATTAATCTGTGCCCAGCCAGTAATGCCTGGTTTTACTTTGTGACGTAGCATGTAGCGATCCACGATCTGACGGTATTCTTCATTGTGTGCCACGGCATGAGGGCGTGGGCCGACAATAGACATGGTCCCTTGCAGTACATTGATAAATTGAGGTAGTTCGTCCAAAGAGGTGCGACGTAGAAATCCGCCAAAAGGCGTAATACGAGGATCGTTCTTTGTCGCCTGTTTCACGTTCGAACCTTGATCCATGGTTGTCATTGAACGGAACTTCCAGACTTCAATCTTGCGTCCATCAAGACCGTACCGATGTTGTTTAAAGATGACAGGGCCTTTAGACGTTGCCTTAATGCCAATCGCAATGACGAATAGAATAGGGGCGATTAAGACCAAAATAATGCTCGAAAACAAGATGTCTTCAAACCGTTTTACCCAAGAAGAAATTCCAGCAAAAGGTGTATCAAAGACACTTAGTGTTTGAACTTGGCCGATCTGCGCCCAACGAGAATGTAAAAGGTTATAAGTGAAGAAGTCGGGAATCAGATACGTATTTGCGGTGGTATCTGAGAATTGGTTAAGAAGTGACGCAATGCGCTCTTTTGCGTGCATTGGCATCGCGATATAGACGTAATCTACTTCCCCTTTTTTAGCTCGCTCAAGGGCGTGGTCAACAGCTCCTTTAATAGGATAATTAGAATTTGGCAATCTGTCGGAAGATCGTTCGTCGTAAAAGCCATCAAAAAGCACGCCGTGTTCTGTGTGGTTTTGAATTTCGTTAGCTAGGGTAATGCCGTGAGGAGTTTGGCCGATGATGATCGCAGTGCGAGTGTTGAATCCTTTTTTTCTCAAATAGGCTAATCCGGTACGGAATGTTACTCGCCATGCTAAGAGCAGAGCGGGCGTAATCGCAAACCACAGCACTAAAATTGTGTTATCAAATAAGGTATGGACTTCAGAAAAATACAGCACAATAAAGATAAGTGCAGAAGTCACCGCCCAAGAAACACAGACAATAAACATCTGCTCTTTAAACGAACTGGTTCGCCAAGAGCGATACAGATTGCCGCTTTCTGCCATAAATAGAAAAGAGATGCCTCCAACGAAAGCCAATATGACGTAATCTTTCCCCATCGCAGTATTCATGTCTTTGAACACTAAAAGCAGCATAAAAGAGACGATGACAGCAAGATCTGAGATGCGATATAAAAAAGCGAACTCCATCTCATGAGAGCGGATAAGTCCTTTTTGTTTCATGACTCAGTTTCCCTTCTGACACGCTACCGCCCTTGGGTGTCTTCCCCAATTGCCGTGTCGTGAACGTTATTAGTAGTTAGTGCACAGAGCATTCTGTGGAATGCTGCTGAGTTTTTTGTCACGTGTAATTTCGTTGATAAGTGTAAAAATTTGCTTTGTTGAGGTAAGTGGAAATAAGAATGATATTTAGCCCTTTGGCTAAGTTTGGCGGGTTAGGAAAAAGCTGGTACTTACTTATGAGGAATGAGGAAAAGTATTAAAAATGAAGTATCAGTACAAAGACAATGGTTTATGTGAGGGTAGAAGAAACGGGTGATTTGATTCGTTCACGATTAATGATTTAGTATCGAATTGCTGATATTTATTAAGATAAAAAAATCCCTCTCACTTGAGAGGGATTTTTTTGAGTAAGGACGAATGAATTATTCGACTTCTACGCCGTTTTCTTTGTATAGGCGGCGGCATGCGCGACCATCACTGTGGAACAGGTGACAACGATGAGCTGGAATACCGATCTCGATTTTATCGCCAGTGTCGACTGCAAGCGTGTCCGGCTGACGGAAAATAACGTCGGCGTCCGCACCTTCTAGGTTTAGGTATACTTGAGTTTCGTTACCTAGCTTCTCAACAATCATCACTTCACCGTGAATACTTGCATCAGCTTCAGAAGCGGATAATAGGTGCTCAGGGCGAATGCCTAAAGACATTCGGTCGCCGCGGTTAACTGTTGTACCATCCACCGGAATCCAGAAAGATACGCCGTTAGATAGTTGAACTTTGACGCGCTCTGCTTCTACTTCATCAATGAATACGCTCATGAAGTTCATTTTCGGAGAACCGATAAAGCCAGCTACAAAGCGGTTTTGTGGGTAATGGTAAAGCTCAAGCGGCTTACCAACTTGCGATACATAACCGCCGTCTAGTACAACGATTTTATCTGCCATTGTCATCGCTTCTACCTGATCGTGCGTTACGTAGATCATGGTACAACCAAGTTGGCGTTGTAGCTTAGTAATTTGTGCACGCATGTTTACACGCAGTGCCGCATCCAAGTTTGATAGTGGCTCGTCTAGAAGGAATACATTTGGCTGCGATACCAATGTTCGGCCAATCGCCACACGTTGACGCTGTCCACCAGAAAGTGCTTTTGGTTGGCGCTCAAGCAAGTGGCCTAGTTGTAGGATTTCTGCTGCTTGTTCAACACGCTTGTCGATTTCTGCTTTGTCTGCTTTTGCTAGTTTCAAGCCAAATGACATGTTGTCATATAAGTTAAGGTGCGGGTAAAGAGCGTAAGACTGGAATACCATACCAACACCACGTTTGGATGGTTCGACGTCATTCATGCGCTGGTCACCAATATACAAATCACCTGAAGTAATGTCTTCAAGACCGGCAATACAACGTAAAAGGGTAGATTTACCACAACCTGATGGACCTACAAAAACAACAAATTCACCTTCGTTGATTGTTAGGTCTACGTTCTTAGAAATCAGTACGTCGCCATACGCTTTACAAACATTTTTTAACGTGACACTCGCCATGTAGCTCGTCCTCGATCAATTTTTTATTATTCACCGCTCATCATTATATGAATTATCTAGCGAGCAGTAACAGTAGGAATCGGTAAGTTCTTGCGGTTGGTAAGAAAAGTAGGGTAGCACTTCAATAAAATGTCCTGAATAGAAGTGCTACCCATCATAGCCAAGTACGAGTTTCTCTCCCCCACATTATTCGTATTGTCTCCCCCGTGAAATAATTACCACAAACAACACTAATAATGACATTCCACTCGTCTGGCAATGCAAAACCAGCAAATCTTTTTCCTAATACGTAGGCACTGCTGGGAAAGGGTTCTTACCATCCACTCTTGGATGACTGCAGTTTCTAAGATTGTGCGTAGTGCGACATCCTCCTAATAGAAATAATTGTAGGGGGAGTAGAAAGGGAGGAGTAAAAAAGGAGGAGGAAGAAAGCAGTTGGTCGGAAATCACATTATTGCACCACCTAAAGTTGAAACCGATCACAGGAACTATCCATTTTGTGATTTGAGTCTCTTACCCTTGGCGATTTAGATCACGAAAATACGTCATAATTGTAAGGGCGTAGGGATTAGGAGGATGAGACATATTGGATTATTTCAGATGATATATGTCGAAATACGGCTGAACCTCAATGGACTAGCCCTACATCAAAAATATAAAAAGGATACGAACATGAAAAAGTTAAGCGCTGTAGCACTAGGTACTCTTGTTGCTTTGGGTTCTTTTGGTGCTAATGCTGCCATCGAAGAAGGACAACTTACTATCTGGATCAACGGTGATAAAGGCTACAACGGCCTTGCTGAAGTTGGTAAGAAATTTGAAGAAGACACCGGCATTAAAGTGACTGTGGCTCACCCAGATGGCCTTCAAGACAAATTCCCTCAAACTGCAGCGACTGGCGACGGTCCTGATATCGTATTCTGGGCTCACGACCGTTTCGGTGGTTACGCAGAAGCTGGCCTGCTAGCAGAAATTAAACCTTCTAAGAATATTCAAGAAGGTATCGTTGATTTCGCTTGGGATGCAGTACGTTACGACGGCAAATTGATCGGCTATCCAGTTGCGGTTGAGTCTCTATCTCTAATCTACAACAAAGACCTAGTTCCAAACCCACCAAAGTCTTGGGAAGAGGTTGCAGCATTAGATGCAAAACTTAAAAAAGACGGCAAGTCTGCAATCATGTGGAACCTAAAAGAACCGTACTTCACTTGGCCACTAATGGCGGCTGATGGCGGCTACGCGTTTAAATACACTTCTGAAGGTTACGATGTTAAAGACGCAGGTATCGCGAAAGAAGGCGTTAAAGACGCAATGAGCTTCGTAAAAGGCTTAGTTGATAAAGGCGTAATCTCTGCGGATATGGATTACTCCGTGTCTGAGTCTGCGTTCAACCAAGGCAAAACAGCGATGACGATCAACGGTCCATGGTCTTGGGGCAACATTGAGAAGTCTGGCGTTAACTACGGCGTGACTACGCTACCTAAGTTCCAAGGTCAATCTTCTAAGCCATTCGTTGGTGTTCTAACGGCTGGTATCAGCACTGCGTCTCCAAACAAAGACCTAGCAGTTGAGTTCATTGAGAACTATCTACTAACAAACGACGGCCTACGTATGGTTAACAACGATAAGCCTCTAGGTGCGGTAGCACTTAACTCGTTCCAACGTGAGCTAGATTCAGATACTCGTATCGCTGCGACTATGGATAACGCGATGAACGGCGAAATCATGCCAAATATCCCTCAAATGAACGCATTCTGGGGTGCGGCTAAGAACGCAATCATCAACGTAGTTGACGGTCGTCAAACTGTCGATGCAGCTCTTGCAGATGCAGAAAAACAAATGACTAAATAATTAAGTAAGACCTTTTTAAGGAGGAGGCAACTCCTCCTTACTTTTCTATATTTATTCTATATTCGCTAGCAGGTTCCCTATGCAGTCAGTTCAAGGTACAAATGCTATGACAGCACCAGAAGCCAGCCTTCCGAGCAGCAAAAAAGTGTTCATGAAATGGTCACTTTTAGGCACAGTCGGCATCATCAATGGCTACGCAACAATCCTTATGTATTCTCGCGGTGAGATTGCGTTTGCACTACTTACGCTCATTCTTACCGCTTTAGCGTTGTTCATCTTTGGTAGCAAAAAGACGTACGCACACCGTTACATCTACCCTGGTATAGCAGGGATGATCCTTTTCATTCTTTTTCCTTTGGCGTACACCATAGGTTTGGCGTTTACCAACTATAGCGCGAAGAACCAACTCTCTTTTGATCGCGCTCAGAACGTACTTTTGGACCGAACTTACCAAAGTGGTGATAGCTACCCGTTCACTTTGTATAAAACGGATCAAGGCCATCAACTTGTGGTTGAAAAAGATGGTGAGCTACTTGCAAGCCCGACTTTTCAGCTTGATAACCTTTCAGCATCGGAGTTTGATCTTTCACCAATTGAAGAAGTAACGGGTGAAAAAGAATCAATCAAGGCGATTGTTAAGAACCGCAGTGCGTTGAGCAGTGTCGATTTACATTTGCCAAGTGGTGATGATATCCGCATGAGTGGGCTGCGCAAATTTGCTGCAGTTGTGCCTTTGTACACATTACAAGAAGATGGTGAAACGCTTTACAACAACCGGACTGAAGAAACGCTACGTCCAAATATGGAAGTAGGTTACTACCAGCCTGTCGATGAAAACGGTCAATTTGTTGGCAGCACAGTGTCACCAGGTTTCGTGGTGAACATTGGTACCCACAACTTTGAGCGTGTTTGGAAAGATGATGGTATCAAAGAGCCGTTTATCAGTATCTTTATCTGGACCATTGTTTTCTCTGCGCTAACCGTATTGTTTACGCTTGTTATTGGTCTTGTCCTTGCCAGTGTGGTTCAGTGGGAAGCACTTAAAGGTCGCTCAGTTTACCGTTTGTTGCTAATCCTGCCTTATGCAGTTCCGGCGTTTATTTCTATCTTGATCTTTAAAGGTTTGTTTAACCAAAGCTTTGGTGAGATCAACATGTTGTTGGAAGGCTTATTCGGCATTAGCCCGGCTTGGTTCTCAGACCCGTTCATGGCGAAAACCATGATCTTAATTGTTAACACTTGGCTTGGTTTCCCTTACATGATGATTTTGTGTATGGGCTTACTAAAAGCGATTCCAGACGATTTATATGAAGCATCAGCAATTGATGGTGCGAACTTTGTCACGAACTTCACACGTATCACACTACCAATGATGTTGAAGCCGTTAACACCATTGTTGATCGCGAGTTTTGCATTTAACTTCAACAACTTCGTACTTATCCAGTTGTTGACTGGCGGTGGTCCAAACATGATTGGTACATCAGAGCCTGCGGGTTACACCGACCTGCTAGTAAGTTACACCTACCGAATCGCATTCGAAGGTGCTGGTGGTCAAGACTTCGGTCTAGCAAGTGCAGTAGCAACGCTTATCTTCCTATTGGTTGGCGCATTGGCACTTATCAACCTACGCGTAACTAAAGTAGCTCAGGACTAAGGAGAAATTACAATGGCAATGGTACAAGGTAAGTCATTAAAGTATCGTGTTTGGGCTACTCATATTGCAATGTGGGCATTTTTGGCACTGATTATTTTCCCTTTACTGATGATCATCGCGATTTCATTCCGTGAAGGTAACTTTGCAACGGGTAGCCTGATCCCAGACAACCCAACACTTGATCACTGGAAATTGGCATTAGGTTTCTCGGTGACTAATCCAGACGGTACAGTTACACCGCCGCCATTCCCAGTAATGACATGGTTGTGGAACTCGGTAAAAGTGGGTGGTATTTCTGCAATCCTAATCGTGGCGCTATCAACCACATCGGCTTACGCGTTTGCTCGTATGAAGTTCAAAGGTAAGAACACCATTCTTAAAGCGATGATGATCTTCCAGATGTTCCCTGCGGTGTTGGCATTGGTTGCTCTGTACGCGTTGTTCGACAAACTGGGTCAGTACATTCCTTTCCTTGGCCTGAACACGCATGGCGGTCTGATCTTCGCTTACTTAGGTGGTATCGCACTGCACGTTTGGACCATTAAAGGCTACTTCGAAAGTATTGACTCGTCTCTAGAAGAAGCGGCGGCTCTTGATGGTGCTACACCATGGCAAGCATTCCGTTTGGTATTGCTGCCACTGTCTGTGCCAATCCTAGCGGTAGTCTTCATCTTGTCGTTCATCATGGTAATTGGTGAAGTTCCTGTAGCGTCACTACTGCTTTCTGATGTAGACTCGTACACACTTGCAGTGGGTATGCAGCAATACCTATATCCACAAAACTACTTGTGGGGTGACTTTGCCGCAGCTGCTGTACTTTCAGCAGTGCCAATCACTGCCGTATTCTTACTTGCGCAGCGCTGGTTGGTTGGTGGTCTAACCGCTGGTGGTGTGAAAGGATAATCTCTTGTGGTCTGAGATTGATAAGAATAACTAGAAAAGGGCGACCACATGGTCGCCCTTATACTTAGCACGGATATTACAATTTTGGTTTGGCCGCCGATCAGTAATATCTTGGCTTTTATTGGCGTTACGCATAGCTGGCTGTTAGCTTAGTTCCTTACGATTCAATCACTAACAGTTTTTGTAACCATAACCTGAGTTTAGACTCAGGTTTTTTTATGCCTGTTAAAGGCAATTGTGCAATAAGTTGATAGAGATTAGCGGCTTTGCAATGGATTACACAGGGCTTGAATAATGCCCTGCGTAGCACTTCACATAAATAACTAGAGCTTAGTAAAAAGCTAAATTGAGGTAGGGAAGGAAGAGATTAAAACTCTCGGCTGGAAGGTGCGCATCCAACGTATTGAAGCAGCGTGTACAAACTTTCTTGCTGCAGTGCGACGCGACGAAATAAATTAGCAAAGGTAACGTCACCGCCAAAGCAAGTTTGAATGTAATGATTAATTTCTGTTTCGTTATACCCCTCGACGTACATGGTTCTCACCCACTGGTACTCGACCGCTTTTAAATTGGTCAACGTCTCTTCACTTAAGGTCGTTTCTTTTAGTCTCAAGATCCAAACTCTATCCAACTCTAAAATAATGGATGGATTTAAGCAAAGCTAGGTGAAGGATTTATGACAGAGAAGGGCGAGCGTGAAACAAATGGCAAAACCATGATGTTGCTCCACACTCTGGGTCTGGGTAACGTTGAGGTACTTAATAGCGTTCTTAACGGATGCCAGTTACTTGAGATATTTAACGTGTGCTTCCATTTCTTCCCCAATCTCTTTACGCATGTTCATAAGACGGATAGCGGATTGCTCTAAGGCTTTGTCTTCATCTGACTCTGGAATCCATTTCGGTACATCGGTTGGTTTTCCGTTTTCATCTACAGCAACCATGATAACGATACAGTGAGTGGTGAGTCTGTTTTTCATTTGCTTTGGATCACTAGCTTGCACGTCAATCGCAATGTGCATTGAGCTTCGTCCGGTATAAATGACTTTCGCGCTAACTTCGACTAAGTTGCCGACATGAATCGGAGCAACAAACCGAATGCCGCCAGCATATGCGGTAATGCAATATTTACCACTCCACGCTGCAGAACAGGCGTACGCTGCCAAGTCGATCCATTTCATTACGGCGCCGCCGTGCACTTTTCCGCCAAAATTTACGTCGCTGGGTTCTGCTAAAAAGCGAAGGGTAATGTCTCTTTGACCACTGCTCATCTGTCTTTCCTTGATGGGTTATTGTTTTCCCAATTTAGCAGCAAGATGAATTTTCGGGAATAGCGAATGAAACAAAATATTAACTTTTATTCGAACGCTGGAAGTGACAAGCCACAGCGTAGTTCTGTGGCTTGAGGTGTAGATGTTAATTGGCGGTAGAGGCAATCTCAGAATTGGACAATAGTTTTCTCTGTCTTACTTTTATTTGCGACAGGATAACGCCAGAGATGACTAACAACCCACCAATAATATGGTAAGCGTAAATTTTCTCACCAATTAGTGTTGAAGCAAGTATGACGGAAACCACAGGCATTAGGTTCATGAACATAGCACTTGAATCAGCACCAATTGAATCAATCGCTTTGACCCACATCAGCGGCGCGAAAATGGAAGCAGCAATACCAGCATAAGCGATTAATGGTAGCGCGTCTTGGCTTGGTAACAGTTGCTCACTAGAGAGCCAAAGTGGTGTGAGCATCAAAACAGAAAAGAAGCCCTGCATGTAAACCAGAGTCAAACTACTGAATGGCATTTTCCAGCGTTTTAGCAGAACACAATAAGCCGCGTATACCATGGCAGCAACGAGCATTAAGCTGTCACCTTGCGTTAAGTCTTGATGTAAAAAGTAAGTGATATCACCGTGACCAAGCATAAATGCCAAGCCGCCGAGCGAAATGACACCACCGACGATACTTAACATTGATATAGATTTACCGAGCAATGGGACACTTAAAAACACACTGATCAAAGGAACTAAAGAGGTGATCAGGGCCATATTAGAGGCCGTTGTTGTTAAACCGGCATAGTATCCAAGTGACTGGTTGAGAACCATACCAAGTAACGCAAGAAACGCCAACTTAGCTAAGTAAGGTCGAATAATGTGTCGTTGTTTGATGATTGCAGGCAGGCAAAATGGCGTTAGGAGTACCATTGCGACAAACCAACGGTAGAAACTCATCGCACTTGGTTCAATGGCGCTCGCAGCCATCTTGTTCACAATTGAGTTACCACCCCAAATCATAACGGTGAAAAACGGAAGTAAATAAATCATGAGAACCCTATAGCACAATTATTGATGGCGCTAGTCTGGCAGGTCTTTATAATAAAAAGTATCTCTTAAAAGACATCGTAAGCGATAGGAAGACAATTTTGAAAAAGAGCGCCAGAAATCTTCACCCCTCCTTATCAATCGATCGTGCGCCATCAGATGTATTTATGAATTTCGAAGCGTTTCTCTCTAATACAGAAACACGAATTCATAGCCACCCTTGGGGGCAAGTGCAACTGATCAGCGGTGGGATTCTGGAGATGGATGCAGAAGACACAAGATTTCTAGCACCTCCACATCTTGCTATTTGGGTTCCCGCCGGAGTTCGTCACACTAGCTACAACCGTAAGCCAATCGAATATTGTTCTTTGAACATTGCCCCTGAATTGACGGCGCATTTTCCAACTAAAACGAGCTTGATCAAAGTGACTCCAATCGTGTCATCTATTATTGAGGACTTTCGTCAGCGAGACATTAACGTGGCGCAAACTGATGAAGACAAGCGCTTGGTACAAGTGTTATTGGACCAGCTTGCAAAGCAAGAAGTCGAACATCACTTTTTACCGACTACCGACAATAAGTATCTTGAACCGATTTTAAAAGCAGTAGAAGAATCGCCGACGGATGAGATCAGTTTGGCGGAGTGGGCGGCAAAAGTGCATACCACAGAACGCACGTTAGCGAGACATTGCCAGAGTGAGTTAGGAATGAGCTTTACTGAGTGGCGCTTACGTGTGCGATATTTACATTCTATGGAGTTGCTGCGTAAAGGGCAGACCGTAAAAGAAGTCGCTCTGACGTTAGGTTATAACCAAGCTAGCCCTTTTATCGCGATGTTCAAGAAATACTCCGGCATGACACCGGAGCAATACAAGAATCGATTGTTATAGCTGAGCGATTATGTAATTTAAGCCGATACATCAACTGAAATCTAGAGTGATTTTACAATGTTCGACTAAGCTAAGAAATCATCTCGCGAACGCAACAGGGCAAGTTCATGAGTTGGAAAACGATATCATGAATTTTGAGCTATTTAATCTATCTTTCACTTCAAAGATGTTATTTCTCCATCTTTCACTACTTGTTTAACAATGGAAGGCTGACGCTCTCATGATTTGGGTAACAGAACAAAATAACCAGCCTACATTTTTTGAAAATTTATTTACCCCATTCGATGGGACTAATTTAGTGCGTGAAGCTTGGAGCGAATACATTCACTGGTGAACTTAGTTTTATGCCGAAGAGGTCTTAGCCCAGGGCATAAACCTATTACTTAAGTACGCTTAAAGAGGATATAGATATTAGATTATGGTACTTATGACAGAGCAGAGTCTTTAAAGTGTGCTACGACGCTCAGTGATGTGAAGAGAAGGGATAGTCTTTTAGGAAAGTATATATTAATGGCTAATTGTCAAGAATTCTTTAGTTCAAACAAGTACTGGCATAAAGGAGACTTCTACAAAAATTTTTTCAGAGGCCGTTCCATATTGAATTAAAGGCACTAAGTCTGAAAGGTCTAGGCTAAATAAAGGTAGCGAAAATTACGCGATGATAAGGGAATTGAATAAAATCTCGAGATAGATATCGCCTGAAGCTTAATGTGTTGTTTAAGAATCCACTTCGGCTATACAGTTGTGTCCTTTAACTAAATGAAGTTGCAATATACACAATGAAACAACACATAAACTTGATTAAAGATCAACTAAGGGAGGGGGAGTATATACGAATTTATCATCACGGAAATAGATATGATGGATGAACGTGAGGTTGAAAAGACCAGAAAGCTTAATTGAGGTCACTGTTTCCTATTCTTCTTTTTCGCAACATATCTCTGGCCGTAGCAAACGTGGCTTCTTTCGCGTTAGGATTTTCGGCCTATGCAAGTCTTTTCTTTCTGTCACTGTATCTACAACAAGCGCAAGGCGATACGCCACTGGAAGCTGGGTGGCATCTGATGCCTCAATTTGTGGTAATGGGGGTAACATCATTGATCTTCGGCCACATGACACAACGTATTTCACTAGAAAACTATTGGTTGGCGGATACGCTTTAATTGGTATTTCTCTATGCTCAATGTCACTGTTTACTGCCTACACGCCTTACCTTATTGTCGGTAGTATTCTGACTGCTCTTGGCCTCGGGATAGGATCTCTGTTCTTGCGACGGGTATGATGGTCATGGGGTATGCTCCCGCAGAATGTGCCGGGATTGCATCGGCAACCATGAACGCTTTGCGTCAGATAGGCACGACACTGGGTATTACGGTATTAGGTAGTATCATGAGCATCTATGCAATTCAACAGATGTCGGAGGTAGTCAGTTCCAACAATATGCTAAATGCTGTTGGGACTGCTCAAAGTGCAATAGTCAGAAATGAGCTTCCTTCAAATCAAGAAGGGTGGCTCTTAGCTTATCGGAACGTGATGGCAGCTGGATTTGGAATTGTGATGTTCTGTGCTGGTGTGCTCAGTGTGGCAACTACTGTGTTGTTAGTTGTTTTCACGCCAAGTGGTCGCTAGAAGTATCCCTATATAGACAGTCATTACTAGAGTATGAGGTATCTAGCTCACCGTTTATGAGTTTGATAGGTGGAAGTCTATTACTGAGGTTCTTAATTAATGATTATTAATCAACAGGTTATCTGAGTTTAGATACCTTAAATACTTATTGTGTTATACTCGGAATTCTACGTTTATCATTGATGTTTTGGGTCTTTCAGTATCTCCTTCCTTTTAAATCAGCAACTTTTAGCCGCGCATCTTCTTCCAATACTTTGAGTGTATTATCTGGCTAGCCCATATCACTGGACATTTTTCGCCATGTGTAAAATATCACGCCGAAGATACTGTATTATTTATGGCTGACCCTTTAAACGGAATACTAGCATCTTCTGCTTTGAGAATGGCTGTCGGTCACTATTTCCAAAATTACTTTTCTATGTTCATCTTTCTCACTAAACGATGAACATCATTAAGTTAACACTTGATTAGAAGGTGAGGTGGGAGCCTCTTTGCATAATTTTGGTGGAAATGACAACGCAATAACGTTAGCAAAGCTCTTTTTATTGATATAGCTATTCCAAAGAACAGCAACAATCAATTGATTTCATATTCTCATTTGTTTATATTAAATGTTAATGATTTTCATTTTCAATAGATGTTTGAGCTAATATGTAAATGCTCATGGGTTTAATGTGATAATTCTTAATAAGGATAGTGAGATGGCCATTCCCAAGATCGCCCCATACCAAGTACTTCAACCAGAATCATTTCCCGTCAATAAAGTGGATTGGGTGATAGAGCCTAAGAAGTCGGTTGTCTTAGTTCATGATTTACAGGCTTACTTCCTCAACTTTTTTGATACAAGATTGTCTCCTATTCCTGAACTTATACAAAATGTTAAAAAAGTTACAGAGAATGCTAGAGCCGCAGGCATCCCTGTTGTTTATACGGCTCAGCCTGCTAATCAAGACCCAAAAGAAAGGGCACTCCTAACGGATTTTTGGGGCTCAGGCCTAACTCAAGATACGGAGATAGTGCCAGAAGTATCGCCGCAATCTGGTGATATTCAATACACCAAGTGGCGCTATAGCGCGTTTAAGAAAACGCCATTACTTCAATGGATGAGAGAGGAGCAAAGAGACCAACTTATTATTGTTGGGGTTTATGGCCATATCGGAGTCCTCTCAACAGCACTCGATGCCTTTATGCTAGATGTCAAACCATTTGTTATTGGTAACGCGATTGCAGACTTTTCGAAAGAAGATCATATGTACACGCTTAAATACATTTCTGGTCGAAGTGGCTGTATTAAATCTGTCGATGACTTTGTCACAAGCGTCAGTTCAGACATCTCTTTGCCTTCTAGCGCTCTCAGTCTTGAAATAATGAGAAAGGAGGTTGCGGATATTCTTGAAGTTGATTTAGATGAAGTAGATGTAGACGAAAATCTTATCTTTCTCGGGTTAGACTCCATTCGTGTAATGACGTTGCATAGTCGTTGGAAAAAGCAAGGTTTAGATATCGCGCTTTCTGAAATGGTGGCAAAAAATACCATTAGAGACTGGTGGGAAGCAGCTCAAGTTCAAGCTCAAGGTGCAGTAATATAAATGAGATCCCCCTGCAGCGATGCAAGGGGATGCACCTAAGTGCTATATTCTGCTCTTAAAGCCTTTTTATTGATTTTACCGACAGAGGTTTTCGGCAATTGTTGGCAAAACTTGATGTAATCAGGGATTTTATATTCTGCAACTCCTTGTGAGTATAAAAATTTCTTAATCGCAACGGGCTTAAGGTTAGCGCTCGTATTGCAGACGATTACAGCGCAACTTTTTTCTCCTAAACATTTATCAGGAACGCCTATTAAAGCGGCATCATGAATATCATCATGTTTAAGTAATATATTCTCAATTTCTTCAGTGGCGATTTTTTCTCCACCTCTGTTAATTTGATCTTTTTCTCTTCCTGTTACAATGATATTACCTTCGGCGGTTTGGCGGACAAGATCTCCCGTGGCATAAAAACCGTCTACGGTAAACGAGTGTTGGTTATGCTCCGGAGCTTTGTAATAACCTCTTATTGTGTAAGGGCCTCGGGTCATCAATAGTCCTTCTTCTCCGAGTGAAACCGGAGTTCCCTCTTCATCAACGATTAGTATTTCATCATGTTCCGATATAGGACGGCCTTGTGTTCTTGTTATGACGTCGACAGGGTCGTCTAGGCGGGTATAGTTAACTAGTCCTTCGGCCATTCCAAATACTTGCTGCAAATTACATCCAAGAGCAGATGGAAGTTTCCGAGCAGCACTCTCGCTAAGCTTTGCTCCACCTACTTGAATGAGATTTAAACTCGAAATATCTTGTGTCGCACTCTGTGCGTATTGCATCCACAGTAAGGCTAGGGGAGGGACGAGGGCGCATGTATTGACTTTGTGCTGTTCAATCAAAGAAAAGTTGAGTTCAGGTGAGCCATCTAGGCTGAGTATTACGCAACCTCCAGCAAATAGTGTTCCTAAAGCACCGGGAGAGCTTAATGGAAAGTTATGAGCGGCTGGTAGCGTGCACAAATAGCGAGTGTCTTGATTAAATTGACAGATACTGTTACTTCCCAAAATACTATAAGCGTAGTCATTATGGGTTCTTGGAATTAGCTTTGGTGTACCTGTTGTCCCTCCTGACAATTGAAAAAAGGCAACGTTATCTGCAGTAGTAGTTTGCTTTGCACAGGGCTCCGCAATCAAATTTTTAAGTGAGTGAACATGCCCTTTCCCAGCTTCCCCAGTCGTAATTGCGAAGTCTACAGTAGTGCAGTTCTCAAGTAGTTGAGAAGCGATGTTTTGCGCGGTTTCTCCTGATGCATGCTCGGAAAATATATAGGCTCTTGCTCTTGCGTGATCGCAAAAATAGCTCAACTCTAAATAGCGATGTGCAGGCAGAGCGAGAACGGGCTTGATCCCTTTGAAGGTTAGAGCGAAAAACGAGAAATAAAATTCAGCCGTATTATTGATTTGTAAAACGACATTATCGCCAGGCTGAAGACCTAACTTGATGAACCCTCCTGCTAGTTGATGGATTCGTTCCAATAACTCTTTGTAGCTATAGGTGTTGTCTCCACAACAGATTGCAAGCGCGTCGGGTGAAGAAGACGCGATAGTATGGAGATGGTCATACAAAGTTTGATCTTGCCAATATCCTAGGTCTCGATATTTACTGCTTATGTCATCTGGCCAAGGTGTGTATTCATGGTTCATCATTATTTGCCTCTTCCCTTATACTGTGAGTCGGTCATCAACTTGTATTCCTGCAGCGCGTAAAATGGTGTTCATCTTGGCGCCAGTTTCGTCAAGCTCACTTTGCGGGGAGGACTCATGAACTATCCCTGCACCAGCATAAAGCGACATAGCTCGTTGGCTGACTTCAGCACATCGAATAGTTACTACCCATTCACCGTTACCTCTTGCATCACACCATCCGACCATTCCAGTGAAATAGCCTCGCTCGAACTTTTCAATTTCTTTGATAGCAGCATAAGCTGTTTGTCTAGGGTATCCGCATACCGCTGGAGTTGGATGGAGGTCCGCGGCGATTTTTAACGAGTTGACATTAGGTTCGTTAGCTTGCCCTTGTAGCAGAGTAGACAAGTGCAGCATGGTTTCTGTTTCGATTACAGAGGGAACCATAGGGGTGTATAGGTTGTGACAATACTGGTTAAGTACCTTTTCTACTTCTTCAACCACGAAGCTGTGTTCATTGAGATCTTTCTGTGTATCTAACAAAGAAGCATATGCTGCTTTATTTTCGATCTCGCAAGACGATTTAGGTCGCGATCCCGCTAGCGGATTGGACACCACGTGATGCCCTTTTTTAGAGACAAGTAACTCAGGGCTTGCGCCCATCAGTTTAGAACTCTCCGATATTTGGGAGCAAAACGTATAGCCGTCGGTGTTTATGGACAGTAAGTTACGTATAAGCGAACATGGGTTAATGTTTTTATTGGTAGTTATTTTCACCGAGCGAGAAAGCACAACTTTTGACAGCTCAGTGGTGTTAAAAAGCTCAAGTAAATGTGAAACGCCATTTTTATACTCATCCCCAGTTGGTGGTGAGACGACTTTTGCTATTTGTGGTGCACTTTTATCATTGTTCTGGCCGCGGTTACTGCTTGAAACATAAAGCGTTTTAGGAATGCAAAGTTGGGTAGGTGTATTTTCATCGAATGGAACGGTAGCAAATAACACCGGGTTGTCGTTTTCTGGTGTTTTAGCTCTTTCTAGTAATTCTTCAGCGGTGCTTGCCAGTTTCGAGAAAGGTATGGCGCGAGTCAAGCTTGTTTTGATACCGACACAAAGCATCGAGTTTTGTGGAGATGAGAAAAAGAACGGGGAATTTTTGAGTTCTTTATCCAACATCTCGTTGGCCATTTTGGAAAAGCCTACTACTTCTCGTTTCATAAACAGTCCTTATTAATTCACTAATGTAATGGAAGTCATCAACTTGTACCTCTAATTGCCTTTATTAGAACAAGTGTTCCTCTAATAGAGGAATATTTGATTAGGAGTGAGGCTATTGCCCAATAGTCATGACAATGCAGATTGGGTGTCTTTGCCAAATAGAATTAGGGAGCAACTACTTAAGTAAATGAACAGGAAGAAGTATAATTGATATTGATAATCAATATCAAATGATAATTGTTATCATTCTGTCCTTGCATAGCATTATCGTCCTTATTTTAACAATAATTATATCGTTTGCATTTGGTTACATGGGGGGATTTACGGGCAGCGTTTGTGTATGAAACAAGCCAATCAATAACTATTTGTACTATTAACACGTTGCAAATAGTTAATTGAATTTAGGAGTGTTCAGTTTTGGTTAAATGAGAACTTTTATGTTGTAATACAGCGTTATTTAAGTGCTCTAGAAACAGTAAAGAATCCTGCCAGCTTAAGCACTCATCTGTTATGGACTGTCCGTAAGTGAGCAGATCAGCATCGATTGTTTGATTGCCTCCCACCAAGAAGCTTTCGCACATGACCCCCGCGATATTTGTTTCACCCAATGAGATCTGGTTGGCGATGTCCTTCACTACTACCAATTGGTTTTTTGCTATCTTTTCACTGTTTCCATGACTACAGTCAACCACTAGTTTAAGTGGAAGTTTGCTACGCGTAAGTTGAAAAGAGGTCTGCTTTATATGTTGAGTGGAATAGTTCGGAGTAGTCCCTCCGCGAAGTATGACATGGCAATTGTTGTTGCCCCGAGTTTTTATTGCTATTGTTTGGTTGTCAGAGGTTTGTGCAATCACTGAATGGCAATCTTGTGCCGTATGTATCGCATCTATTGATATGTCTATATTTCCATCGGTTCCGTTTTTGAAGCCAATAGGACACAGTAGCCCCGAAGCTAATTGCCGATGAGGTTGCGATTCGGTTGTACGAGCTCCAATGGCTCCCCAGCACACTAAGTCTGCTATGTAGTGTGCGATATTCGGATCGAGAAACTCATGCGCAGTTGGCACTCCAAGCTCAAGAATTGACTGCATAAGTTTGCGACTTTGATTAATACCCTTATGCAAATTAAAATCACCATTGAGATCTGGGTCGACAATAAAACCTTTCCATCCACCTCGAGTCCTAGGTTTTTCAAAATAGGTGCGCATGACAAGCTTCAAGCTGCTTTGATAGCGTTTTTGTTCTTCAGCTAATCGATGTGCGTATTCTATTGCGGCTACCGGATCGTGTATTGAGCATGGTCCCATGATAACGAGCAGCCTAGTATCGCCACCAGAAAGAATATTGGTAATCTCTTGCCTTTGCGTAGTGATGAACTCTTGGAGCTGTAGACTACAGTTTGTTTTATTTAATATTTTTTTTAGGCTTGGTAAAGTTGCCGCTGACTTTATGTTAATGACGTTTCTTAGAGTATTCATAGGTACTATCCGTAAATTTTCAATCACTTATTAAAGTCAAAATGGTTTCATCGTGATGATGCTGACTCCATAGTTGAGCGGAGAGCAGCATCAATCCCGAGAGATAAACTCTATAAGTGTTGGGGAGCGTTATAATGATTTTGATTTTTGGGATGTTTAGGTGTCGATGGCTATACTTAGCCCCTGGTATGCCGATGTATCTTTGCTTGTTAAGGAAGTGGCACAGTTCTTTTTAACCTTGACTCTTCCGTTTTCAATTGTGAGTTCCAATGTCGGCGACCATATATTCTGATCGCTATGCGTCACAATAATCACGGTCGAGTTCAATGTTTGAATATGTTGAGCAATACTTTTTTCGGTTGCTTCGTCTAATGCTGCCGTCGCTTCGTCGAAAATGAGGATTGGCGCCTTTTTAATGAGAGCTCGCGCAATTGCGACTCTCTGTCTTTCACCTCCTGACAACCCTGAGCCTCTTTGTCCTACTGTTTGATGTATTCTTTTAGGAGATGAGTCAATAAGTTCGTCCAATTGTGCGTGTCTTGCAAAGCTCTCAACTTCATAATCACTTGCATTGGGATTACCTAACCGAATGTTATCCGCCAATGTGCCAGTATAAATGACCGGATCTTGAGCAACATAGGCTATATGCTGGGTGAGCACATCATAAGGGATATTCTTTAGATCTATCCCTCCGAGCGAAATAAGACCTTGGTCAGGATCATCAAACCTTAGAAACAGGCCCAGTAAAGTGCTTTTGCCACTGCCACTGACTCCATTAATGACGACGGTATCACCTTGTTTGATCTCCGTGCTAGCATCTTCAAAGAGATCTAAATGGCCCACAAGGTTCAGTTCGAACTTATGGTTTTTGGGGGAGGTTGCAAATTGAGGATTAGGCTCAGGCAGAACAGGGACATTCGTTAACTGAGCGTAATTTTTAATTGAGGATTTTACGTCGTTAATCGCAAAGCCTGCCAACGCGAGTTCACCCAAAGGTGCAGCTGCACGGGTAATCAATATCAATAAAGCCAAGACTAATAAGGGTTGAGTAATCGGCTCTAAGACGAGATAGATGGCGATACCTGCAAGGGGTAAAATCGTTGCCAATCCTGATACTAAGGTTGCGATAGAAGCGTTACGATTAATGGTTGAATGAGCTTCTTCTTGTGCGTGCCAACTCTGTTCAATACGCTCGATTGAGCGCTCAGGCCCCGCTGTTGAGCGAAGTAACTCAAGGTGATCTATGAGTTCAAGTGTTGATTTAGTCGCTTGAAGCTCTGCGTCATGTCGGTCGCTATCTGAGCGACTTAGGTATCTTTGCGCCTTGTACTGAACGAGCACTGCAACTAGTAACAATACGGCACTGAGTAGTGCGATCTCACCTCCTCCAACAACCCCGATACCGATAACTAAAAATATGGGTAACATTGGAGCGTGTAAAAATGTTTGTAGCTGATGAGCAGGAATGGCCATAAAGCCAGGTATTCCTCGTTCTGCTAGTTGAGTGAGCTGAGTTCTATGCTGATCATTAAACCAAGCTAACTTTGCTTTACTGAGCGAATGACCTACTGATGAATAAAGATCCCCAGCCAGTTTCGCACCAGAGAGAAATCCAGAACGAGTTACAATAACGGTAACTATCACAGTTAGAACAGCAGCTATTATGACGTTCATTGGTGGAGCTTGTTCGACAATAGATATTGCAAGAAATGTGTAAGCCGTTGCCTCAAATAATGCAACTAGTCCCCAACCTATAGCGACTCGATATAGACGGTGCTTTGCACTTTGTGGAATTGTCGAATTGGAATAGAGGGTATTGTGAGCCGTCATACTTCTTCATCCTGTCGTTGAGCCTTTCTGTTGAGCATCAATGTAGTGTCTGCAAGTTTCGCGAGTTCTGAGTCGTGAGTAATTATGATCAATATCTTGTCTTGTGCTTTAGCAAACTTCGCGAGATTTCTGATCACAGTGAAGGCCGTATTTTTATCGAGAGCACTGGTTGGTTCATCCAGTAATAGAACGTTGGCTTGAGTTAGAAATGTGTTAGCTATTGCGACACGTTGTTGCTCGCCTCCTGAAAGCACGCTTGCATCAGAATTGAGGTCAATCTTTAATTGAGCTTGTTGCAGTGCTTGGTTCAGCTCGTCGTCACTTGAACTTGGCGTTGATAGTTTCAAATTCTGCCTAATGGTAGTTTTGAGTACACCGATATCTTGAGGTACATAGCGTATGGCGGAGTATCGGGATATCTCAGAGAGTTTAGACAGTTGATGGCCTCCTAAGGTAACGAAGCCTGAAAGAGGTGTTTCTTGACCTGCTAATAGACGTAGTAACGTACTTTTGCCTGCTCCGCTAGGCCCCATGATGGCTGTAAATGAACCCCGTGGGAAGTTGTGGGAGAAGTTATCAATAATATTAACAGTTCCATTAGCCACTACGATATTTGATGCTTGTAGTGATAGCGGTTTTTCTCCCGCGCTCAAACTGCCACTTTCTATTTGTGGTTGCTGTAAAAAGTCGCTGATGTTCTTTGCAGCATTCTTTCCTGCGTTAACGTAGTCCAATCCATGGCCAAGCTTCAGTGCGGGTGATACGACGGCCAAACCAAAAAAGAATAGCGACGCCATTGCCACGGGACTTAATTCATAGCCAATGGTATAGGCAATTGCGAAAGTCGAAACCGCTTGAAGTAATGCGGTAGCAATTGCAGCTGGAAGGGCAACGCTACCAACCCATTTCACTATGCCGTGAGTAAAGCGTCTTGTGGCATCATTATAGCTGTCGAGTGCTCCTGCTTGCGTGCCGTAAATTCGATTTACTCGGATACCTCTTGTGTAGTCGTTTACTGCGGTAACGATATCACCCATTATTGTCATGCGCTCTGTGCCATGTTTAGCGGCGAACCTAGGTAAAAAGAGTAGGTAGTACAATGATGCAATTAGGCCAGGGAGCAGAGTAAGCATCGCTACCGGACCTGTGAGATTCAACATGATAAAAATAGAAGTTGCGGGTACGACAATGAATGTCACGAGTTCTGAAGGCAAATGCGCAACCATGTGGTGAAGCGTGTTGATGTCTTCGGAAACTATGCGACGCAGTTGATTATCACCATATTGAGAGATGGTCTTGCTTGGCAAGCGCGTCAAGTGCTGAGCAACTTGGCGACGTAATCGAGTGGAAAACTGCGACTCGGCCTCATGAACTAACCACGAGCCCACTGATGAGGCAAGTGCGCTAGCCGCCCAAAGTCCTATGGCACCGTAAATCCATTGGTTTGCAAATCTATCGATAAGGTTTATCAAACATAGCAGTGCACCAACTTTTGCCACAGCGGCAAGTACTTCACAAAACGTTCCCAAAGCAAGCTTTTTAATCGATGGCTTTAAGGCTGGCATTAAGCTAGGCGTAACGTAATGTTGGCTGATTTTACTTATCATCTTGTCACCTTACTTAGCCAATCAAGCGAAAATAAGGAGAACGTGGTAGAGCATATTGAGCTCTTATCGTTTTTCATATAAAGCCTATGGAAGTGGACGTTGATGGATTATGTTTTGAACTAATTTTGGCCGCAGGCGTTGCGAATGCCATAGTCAGGTAGCAGATCGAAAATGACGTCTTCAATCAACGTGTCAAGTTTCTCTGTACTATCTAGATGTGGCATGGTGATAATATGAGCGACATCACCAGAATTAGCTAATGAGTGCTTTCGCCAGATGGGCTCTGATGGGCAAGGAAATACAACAGTATTGGAATTTTTGTTACGCCAAGCATTTATCCCTGCTTCTTGGAAGCGCTGCACTGTATATGCAGCCATGTCTAAGCAAAGCTGTACTTTGTCTTGCCAGTCTGAAAATGAATGACTTTTGATTGCAGTCCACATGAATAGGGCACTATGACCGTTTCTTGAGCCGCTGATGGTTTGATCGCGTGAAGAAATGTAATCAACCTCGACTGAAATCTGATCAACCATATGCCGCTTGGCAAGCACGATTCCACATGGGATCGGGGAGCCTATCATCTTATGGCCAGAGACGCTGATTGAATCAATACCATCTTCAAAGGAGTGGGGATGTGGTTTTTCAACAAATGGCATGATCATTCCACTTAATGCGGCATCTGCGTGAATATAGTAGTTCTCTCTCTCTAAACCTATTGCTGCGATATCGTGCTGAATGCGCTTAATATCATCTGTTGCACCACGCATAGTGGTTCCTATATTGGCAAAAATAATAGGGTTATTCTGTTTGTCTTTTTTTATTCGTTTGACAAGTTGATGATAATCTATCTCCCCATTGGACAATGAAGGGATTTTTCTAGATTTAATATTGAGTAATTTAGCGATCTTATCGACCGAGTAATGTGTTTCTTCAGAATAATAAATATAGCCGGTTGGAAATAGCTCGCGAGCTAAATAACATGAAAATAAGTTGCCTTCAGTGCCTCCATTTGAGATATACCCCCAGCTTTCTTGATGAGATATCTTAAATAGTTGGGAAAAAAAACGCATCACATCTTTCTCAAATTCAAATGAATTGAGTTTGTAATTACTCTCTTCCCTCCAATCACCACAGTTATTAATGGAGAATTTCATGAACTTGTCTAGTATCGAGTAATCAAAACTTGCAGATTCAGGATAGCCTACATTAAAGTATTGATTTTCCATGCAGTATAGCCAGAATTCATTGAGCCTATCTAGATCTTCATTGGATAGTTTCATTACGTTGCCTGTTGAGTCTTTTTAATGGGCTAAGGTACAGGTCACTACCATGTACACTTACACTTTGTGAGTAATTCGTACCCTGAGTAGAATCCTTCTCTATTTTATTTTTAAAACTGTCTACCGGGTAATACTTGGAGCTTAGTTGTTTCATGTGTCTAAGCTTGAAACTATTTAAAGTTAGTATTTAGTTTGAAAAATTTCAGTCTAATACCATCGTTTTTTCGGTTTTTATATTACTTTCTGTTATTATTTTCTTTGATAGAAATGTAAATGGCCTTCAAAGAATTATTATATTTTTCGAGTATTTTTCTGATATTTCAAATTTTTCCGTTGAGCTACGTTTTGTCTTTAGAAGTAAGTTTTTCAAGATAACCAACAGCGGTTTCGTTGTATGAGAAAAAGTCTTAGCGAACAGAGGATGGTTGACGTTACGGATACAAACTGGCGTCGACACTTCCCAATTATTTAAAGTCAATGTGTTTATATAAACGTTGCATCTTATGTCACATTGACCAAATTCTTATTGTTTTAGCTTTGCTTGAGAGATAGCCTCAAGTAACGTTTTTAATTTATCTAATTAATAATAATAAGCTTTTTGTTGCAAATGATTATCGTTTGCAAAATAATGGCACCTAACCGATGAATTGTCAACAAAGTGAAAGCTGATGAGTGATTTAACACCAATGCAGGCCGCATGTTGGTTTGGAAGAGAAGCTAATGCCAAACTTGGCGGTGTTGCATCCCACCTTTACACCGAATTCGATGGCGAGAACATCAACTTAGAGAAGCTCAATTTAGCTCTAGTAAGTTTGTACCACAGACATGAAATGCTAAGACTTAAAGTTGATGAATTCGGCCTTGGTTCTATCGTAGATGTGCCCAACCATAGCCTGTTAGAAATCGACGACTTTAGCCTGCTATCTAAAGATGAGCAGAATCAAGCATTGAGTCGTAAGAGAGATAAGTGGGCCCATCAGATGCTTGATTTGACTCAAGGTCAAGCGGCAAAGTTCTCCGTGAGTTTACTATCAGATGGTGCATTTCGATTACATATCGATACCGATATGATTGCTATAGACCCAGATAGCTGTCGTATTTTAATTGAAGATTTTGCAAAGCTTTACGAGGGCGTTCCTTTAAAATTCATCGATCATTTGACCTTTTTCACTTGGCATGATTTAGCGAAAACCGATCCAGACCTAAAGTTACAACGAAAGGCTGATAGGCAGTGGTGGAAATCTCAGTTAGCAAGTATTGCTCCAGCGCCTTCATTGCCACTACCAGACTACAATCCCAGTCAATTTGAAAGCCATCATTATTCAGCTCGGCTTGAACCTGAGCAGCGAAAAGCTCTTTTATCTGTTGCCCGACAACACTTGATAACACCCGCAAATCTGATGCTGGGTTTGTTTGCAAGAGCATTAGGTAAAGCAACCGGAGATACCGCGTTTAGAATTAACGTCCCTACATTTTGGCGTCCCCCAATTGTTGAAGGCACAAATGATTTAGTAGGGGACTTCGTTAATTTTGTCGTTCTCAGTGTAGATATGAATGGTTCTAAAACTCTCATTGATTTTTGCCACCTAGTCGCTATTAAAATGTCGTCGCTACTTGGGCATAGTCGTTATGATGGTGTGAATGTAATGCGAGATCTTTCGGTACATCATGGCAGTGCGCAGCTTGCACCGATCGTTTTTACATCGGCAATTGATTTACCTAGTGGTGACCTATTCTCCCGTCGAGTCCACAAGCATTTTGGCAAGATGAACTGGACTATTTCGCAAGGCTCTCAAGTCGCGCTTGACTCCCAGGTTGTGAGTATTGATGGCGGTATCATGATCAATTGGGATGTTCGGCACGAAGCCTTGCCAAAGGAATGGACGTCGCCGATGTTCGAGCACTTTGTCGCTTTGACGAAAAGTGTTATTTCTGACCCGAGCTTATTGGTTGCCCCGTTGGAAAACTTACAAACGAAACTGATTTGCCAAACGTGTTTAACAGCAGAGCTGACCCCGATGCAGCGAGCCTATTTACTAGGTAGGACGACACAAATGCCTCTTGGAGGCGTTGCAATGCAAGAGATGTTGGAGTACCGAGGTGTGCTTTCAGCAGTGTGTATTCGTCGTCGATTGTCGAAAATGGTGGCCAACTATCCAAGCCTGAGGAAGTTTATTGATAGCAAGTCACTCAAGTTACGTGTAAGTAAATGCCCACAACTTAACTTAAATCATGTGGATTTAAGTCAGTTGAAAACAGATATGGTGGAGGAGGAACTGGGACGTTTTAGATATAGATATAGCCATGAAATCTTTGATTTAGAACAGCCGTTATGGAATATCACGACTTTTACTCTCCCTGACGCTAAAACTCACGTTTTTGCTCGTTTTGATGCATTGATTCTTGATGCTCGCTCTATCGCATCTTTGTTGGTGGAACTATTTGAGGGAGAGGCACCATCCATTCCCCGCATTGATAATGAACCTAACGGTGAAGACGTGATAACTCAACGCGCCAAGGACGAAAAATATTGGATGAATAAACTGTCTACTGTTGAAGGGATAATGCGCTTCCCTTGGCATAAATCGCTCGAGTCGATCTCTTCGTCTAGATATAAGAGGCAGAGTCTCGAAATTGGTAAAGATACAATGGAAAAGCTAGTCCGAGTAGGCGGGAAACACGGGTTATACAAGAATACGGTGATGATGTCAGCTGCGATGGAAGCACTGTCTTCTCTTGTCAGTGATGGCAAGCTGTGTGTGGCCGTTCCAGTATTACCGATGATAAGTACATCTTATGCAAGTGAATCGACTTTTATTGCTTTGCAGTGGGATACTAGTCAAAACGAATTTCTTCAACGAGCACAGGCATTGCAAGCAGATATGTTAGAAGGCCTAGAGCACCTCTCATTTTCTGGTGTGGATTTAGCGCGTACGTTATTTGATAGATGCAGGCCAGGGCCGACACTTCCTATCGTCATCACCAATGGTTTGTCTTGGCCTGCGTTAAGTGACAATGCACCGATGACACTTCAACGTGGTTTAACACAAACTCCCCAAGTAGCTATCGACGTACGCTTTGTCGCACAGGCAGGGGGCTCAATCATGTTTAGTATCGATTATGCCAGTGAAGCGGTTGTGGATGAGTTAGTGAAACTGATATTGGATCGTATTGACATGATTTTTAATCACATGATTCAAACTTCTAAATTTGAAGTCGTATTGAATAAACAATTATCACCTGATGAATCAAGAGTCATAGAACTATTGGACTCACCTCCCAAGGAAGCCAGTACTGTTGATTCAACAAAGCAGATTATTTTTGATATCTACTGCAGAGTTATTGGTCGGAAAGCAGACGACGATATCGATGAAAATATGCTTTTCGCTCAGTTGGGACTTCGGCCTAATCATCTAAAAGAGATCAGTAACGAACTAAAAAAAGCCTTGCCGGTGGAGTTGCCAGTGAAGCAGCTCATACGTTGCAAAGACGCAAACGATGTAACAGCACTCGCTCTGCAACAAGGATTGTAGGCTGCGCTCTGATCGTTTTGTTCAATTATAGACGTGAAATGAGTTTACCAAAGAAAGATGGAGACTAGTAAGAAGAACCTAGTTGAGCCTGCTGCTTAGGTTTTTAGAACGTTAGAATATTTTTATCTCATATCAAGGAGAAAAAGTGAATATAACAATAAAAGATATCGTTGGTGTTGGCATAGGGCCATTTAACCTAGGGCTTGCCGCTTTGAGCTCTCATCATTCTGAGCTCGACGTTGAGTTTATTGAGCGCAGGCAAGAGTTTAATTGGCATAGTGGTATGTTGCTTCCAGGAGCGACCTTACAAGTTCCTTTTTTGGCCGACCTTGTCACTATGGCAGATCCCACTCATCCTCTGAGTTACTTAAACTATCTTAAGCAACACGATCGCTTGTACCAGTTTTACTATTATGAAACTTTTCTTGTTCCACGGAGCGAATACAACCATTATTGCCAATGGGCCGCAGGACAGCTAGAAAACTGCTCATATGGTGAAAATGTGGTGGATGTAAGATACTCAGAAGAGCACGAGTGTTTTGTAATTCAAAGTCAATTGAACAGCGGGCAAGTTAGGACGAGGTATAGTCGAGATTTAGCGATAGGTGTTGGAACTGTTCCTTGGTTGCCCAATTGGGCCAAAAATGCAAATCATACTTTGATTCAACACTCTGCGGAGTTTGCTCATATGCGTGAGCAATTAGCAAAGTTTAATAGTGTTACGGTAGTAGGATCTGGGCAAAGTGCCGCGGAATGCGTACTCAACTTATATCGTGATTTAAGTCCTGAGCAAATTGATGCCGGAGTAAGGATTAACTGGGTCACTCGTTCTGCTGGTTTCCATCCCATGGAAGCGTCTAAGTTGGGACAAGAGTGCTTTACACCAGCATATATGGACTACTTTCAAACTCTTTCTCGCGAAAAACGTCGTCAAATCGTTGAAGGGCAGGGGCAGCTCTATAAAGGCATAAGTGGATACACTATCGCAGAGATTTTTGATCTTCTGTATGAGCGATCCATTGGAGGTCATGAGCCTGGATTAAGCTTGTACTCTAATAGCCAAGTAAATGAGGTCGAAGTAACCGAACGCTCTCAGTCAATCAAAGTGAGGTGTTATCAATCACAGCAAGACCGAGCTTTTTCTCTTGATACTAATGCAGTTATTTGTGCAACTGGGTATGCGCATCAGTGGCCTAAATGGCTGGACGAGTTAAAAGGCTTGGTGCTAGCCACTGATGAATATGGTGATTTGATAGTTGAGCCTAACTTTGTTGCTCAGCGTTGTGACCAAGGTATTGGACGTGTCTTTGTTCAAAACCCGGAGACTTTCCAACATGGTGTTGGTGGACCAGATCTAGGTATTGGCGCATACAGAAATGCTTCAATCGTAAACCAAGCTTTGGGGCAGAACGTTTATCGACTGCCAGAAAAATCTGCTTTCCAGACTTATGGTACTCCAGTGGCAAACTAGCGATCTTTGACAAAAAAGAGGACATGCATTTTAAACGCAGGTCCTCTTTATGGGCCACCTTAAAGATGACCAGTTGGTTAAGTAAACTATTACTCTGCAACTTCAATTGATAAGGCTCTCAAACAATCAAGCATCATTTCTGGGTGCTCAGTAACATAGAAATGGCCTCCTTTGACAACAAGATGCTCAATCACGTTATTGCACCAAAGCTTCCATTCCTCCACTTCTGAATAGTAGGCTTCTTGATCTTTATCTCCCGAAACCAAAAGAGTGGGGACAAAAAGCCGCGCATCTCTATGTGGTGGTGATGAAAAAAGATACTGCTCTGTGGCGGTAAAGTCTGCTCGTAAAGCCGGAAGAAATATTGGCCACCATTGCGGGTTATCAGCAAGACTTATATCGCATCCTCCCATTTCGATTAGATTAGTAATGAAGGTTGTATCATCACATTCGCCGAGTAGTCTTCGACCTTTAATATGAGGTGCTTGGCAACCAGAGATGATAAGACCTCTAGGGGAGTGACCTTGGAGCAAGAGTTTTCTGCTTGCCTCGTAAGCGACTTGCGCTCCCATACTGTGACCAACAATGATTGTGTTTTCTATGGGGATACGGCTTGCCAACAGGGCTTGAACCATTTCTTCGGCTAATGATTCGATACTTTCAAGAGTAGCGTCATCAATTCTGGTTTCTCTGCCAGGGTAAAGCATGATTGATACGGATTCTTTGGATAGATTCAGATTCCGCCAAGCCCTAAAGCTGCCACTGCCACCGCCTGCAAAGGGGCAAACAATATAGTGTGTATCCTGATGCGTGCCAGAAGAAGCAATCGCGATTAATGGACTCATCATGAAATTCCTTGAGGCGTTGTTGATTTACACTTATCCATAATGAGAGCGAGAGTTTCAAGCGAAGGATAGCGATACAATACAGATAATTTGATTGGATAACCCGCTTGGTGGCAATGTTTAAGTACTTCAATTGCTGCGTAGGCGTCTCCTCCCATTTGGAAAAAATCACTCGACTTGCAGAACTCATGCACGCCGAGTACCTTGCGCCAAATTTCGGCTAACTTATGTTCACTGGATGTGACAAGTGGTTGATCTACAGCAGACGATTTGTTCTTTTTACGGCTTGTCATTTGAGAGAGAGTTTTGTGGTCGACTTTGCCGTTTGCCGTTAACGGCAATGCGTCTAGAAACACTATTCTATGAGGAATCATATAGTTAGGTAGTTGATCGCTCAGTAGGTTTTGTACTTCATTTGTGTCTAGTCGCTTGGCGTTTTCTTGTTCAGGATCAAGGACGATAAATGCTGCGAGAGTCTTATCTTGCTTACCTACAGCGATGGCGATCGCACGTTGTACTTGGGGAATGTTGTTGAGTGCAACTTCGATTTCACCCAGTTCAATTCGATATCCACCTATTTTTACCTGTTTATCTCTGCGTCCCAAAAACTCAAGGGTGCCATCAGGCCAATAACAACCCATGTCCCCAGTTCTATACCAAGCACAGCCATCAATATGTAAAAACTGCGCTTGAGTTTTTAGCTTATCGTCAAAATAACCAAGAGCGACGCCATCTCCACCAATCCAAAGTTCTCCAGCAACCCAATCTGGGCAATCGCGTCCGAAGTCATCAACTACACGATATTGTTGTCGCGGAAGAGGGTAGCCATAAGGAATAGAACGCCATTCTGGTGGTACATGTTGGACATCAAAGACATTCGACCATATTGATGCTTCAGTGGCTCCTCCCATCGCGATAAATTTCCCGTCAGGTCGATACTGACGATAGCGGTCTGGTAAGTCTAATCCGATCCAATCTCCAGAAAGCATTGTTAAGCGCAGTTCAGAAGGCGCAGAGGACCTAAAGCTAGACGCATAAGTCAATAACATATCGAAAAGTGCAGGTACGCTGTTCCACATGGTGACGTTATTCTTCTCTATGACTCGACACCAAGCTCTTGGGTCTCTTCTTTCAGACTCATTCACTAGTACTATTGCACCTCCGGCAGAGAGTAGACCAAAAATGTCATATACAGAGAGATCAAAATGGAGAGCAGAAAGAGCTAATACTCGATCATTGCTATTGATTTGGTAACGCTGATTGAGGGCTATACAGGTATTTAGGGCGCCTTGGTGAGAGATGACAACTCCCTTCGGTGTGCCAGTTGAGCCTGAGGTATAGATAATATAAGCAGGCTTATTCGGCTCAATTTCTGGTGAAGCGGTCATTGGTATGCTCTTAATTGTTGCTTGCCAATCTAAATACGATAATTGGCTAGATAGCATTGAGTCCTTTGCATCAGACTTATCTGTAAGAACTACGTTTATACCAGCGCATTGGTAAATACCCTCGCGCCTTTCTTGTGGCTGATCGAGTGAAACTGGCACATAAACAGCACCAGCGTATAATATGCCTAATACAGCGACGATTTGGCCGACTCCTTTGTTCATACTCACAGCAACCCTATCCCCAGGTGCAACTCCAGCCTTTGCTAGCGCCCCTGCGCAGCTTTGCGCATAGCTTGCTAAAGTCTGATAGCTGAGAGACTCATGACCATGAATAACCGCTATTGCGTTTGGGAAGGTCTCAACGTTTTTCCAAAAACCATGATGAAGTAAGCCTTCTGGCAATTTGTGGGCTTCAGATGAGTTGAACGCATTACGAGTAGAAATTTGATTTTCTGGTAGCAAGATTGGTAGGGAGTGTGTCCAATCACTGTCTCTTTGACTGAGAGAGTCAAGGAGACCTGTGTAGCTAACCAACATTTCTTGGATCATATTTTTTGGGAATAGTGCATCATGGCTATCCCAATACAGAACAAGTTCGTCTTTCTTTAACTCCGCATGTAACGATAGCCAAGTATTGGCTGATTGGCGGCACCCCCACAACTCTCTTCGATTGGTTTCTGTAAGCTGGCTAGAGAAAGCGATATTGGCGGGGGCGCGATGAGCGTCTGAAAGCCGAGATAGCTGATGAACAAGTGAAAAAATAGGTTTCAGTTGACGAGGGTACGTGTGTTTGAAGTGTTTTTGGTTTTCTCGAACAAGAGAAAGAAAACTATGACCGAAACCAGATAAGTTGGCAAGTAGAGGCTGCGTGAATTGGCCGATAATCCCCTTTGTTCTATTTTTGGGGCTAGTATCAAACCTTAACATGAAAGTCTCTTGATGCCCCCATTGAGATAAAACTGCAGCAAAAATGGTCGCCAGCGTTAGCTCTGGTGTTACGCTATGATTTTTGCTTCTTGTTGCTAGCTGTTGCCACTTTTCAGACGGAATACTCACAGTTCGTCTGCTTATGCCTGTCTCAGACAATTTGTCTGGTTCACAAACTGTTGGGAGGTTTACGGACTTAGGTAGTTTTAATATATGTTCTTCCCATTCGGAAGAACTAAAAGTCATGCTTGTTAACTCGCTAGTGACCAAATCGTGATGTGCAGTGAGAGCTTCTGTTTGGCAGGAAAATGAGGGTAGGTTTCCTGCTAACATTTGATCCAGTTGTTCAAAAAATATCGAAACACTTTGCGTATCAACAACGACAGAGTTGAAGCGAGCATGAAGCCGAATTCTATTTAGTGGCAATAGACTAATTGAGATGCAGAGAATCGCTTGTGAATTACTTTTGATTAGCGCGGTACGAGTAAGTGCCAGTTGCTTTTCTATTTCTTCTTCCGATACCTCGCTTAACTCGTTCACATTGAACGCTTTAGTGTAGTTATTTTTAGCAATATGTAAGTAAAAATCATCACTGATTCTGGCATGCAGCATAGGGTGATGGTTTATAAGTGTTACGAGACAACGTTCTAGTGCTTCCTTTGATGTATCATTGTATTCGAATTCTTGATAGATAAAGTTGGTGATGGCTTGCTGTTCACTACGTTGCCTTTGGGTCGATAACTGCCAGCTTTGATAAGAAGTTAAGGGCAATATTGTGTTATTGCTAGGAGATAAATACTTGCTTTGGTTCATTGTGAATTCTCGTAAATAGCCAAGTGGAGGAGTGAACCCCCTAAGATGGAAGCCTAAGGGGGCGGTGAGAGGGATTAGAAATCCGCAGTAGCTGACAGCATCACTGTGCGTGGTGCGCCTAGAGCTAGGTCCGCATAGTGGGTGGTTGTCCAGTAATCTTCATCCAGGACATTGTTTACGCTAAGGCGCCAAACCACGCTTGTTTCAGCAATTTTTGAGTTGTAGCGTGCGCCAAGATCAAGAATAGTCTGTGCAGGTAATGCCTGAGTGTTTTGTGCATCAATGTACTGTTCAGACATATAGTTCGCTTGGCCGATAAGCGTGAGATCACGCATCGCAGGGAGGTTCCATTCTAATGCGAGTTTAGCTTGTAAATCGGGTAGCTTAGTTGCTTGTTTCCCCTCCTCTGTCACATCTGTTGCTTTTGTAATCTCTGCATCTGTATAGGCGATACCACCGATGAGCGTATAGTCCTTTGATAGTGTGCCGTAGAACCCCCATTCAATACCGCGATTGCGCTGTTCACCACCGAAAGAAAAAATGTTGGTATCCGGATCTTGGTACCCATTTGGCTTTTTAATCTCAAATAAACTGAACGTATGAGCAAAGCCGTCCAGGTCAAGCTTCACGCCTGCTTCAGTCTGTTTGGTTTTTTGGGGTTCAAAAGCCTCTCCTGCGTTTGCGGCGCTAGAGCCTGCTGTTTTCCCATTCGTTAAGCCTTCGGTGTAGTTACCATAAAGCGAAACTGAGCTCGAAACTTTGTATAATGCTGCAAGTGCGGGAGTGTAAGTACTTTCCTTAAACTTGGTGGTAGGAAGCGACATTCCGTTCATTATTATTCCAGATTCATAATCAATGCTCTGGTAACGCAAGCCGAGCGTGATTTGATATTTCCCATCAACAAAAGATAACGTATCGGCAATGCCATAGCTGACCTGAGTTGAATCGACAGGTAAACCATAGTAGTTGTCGTAAACTGAATTTTCTGGTCCCCAAACAGGATCATAAATATTCGAGTTCCAAGGGGCTGGATTATTATTACCTGTTGGAGAATCATTTTTATCTTCTCTAAAGTAAGTACTATTCAGTACAAGGTGGTGTTCTACTGGGCCAATGTCAAAGTTGCTACGAACACCTATCTCACCTGAAGTTCGTTTGTTCTCAAGCTTAACTGATCCGAGAGATACCTCTAGGTTACCCTCGTTATCGATGATTTTGATTCGTTGCGGTACATTTGAATGAAAATCTGTACGGCTACCACCCAATGCGCTGTATACAGTTACAGAGTCACTAACGTTTAGCTCCCCGCGAATCATCATCCCTTTATCTTCGCTATCATTGTAGGCCCAACTTGGCGTCAATAATGTGTCAGATGGAGGAGGTGATGGGATTTTGAGACCAGAAGCGATGCTTAACCCACGGTTTGCACCTTCAACTCGCTCTGTACTGTAGTAAAAATCTGCTTCAAGGAAAGCAATGTCATTACGCCAATCAAGGCTTAATGATGCAAGTTGAGTTTTTTTGCTTTGGTTGTTTATCGCGGTGTCTCCATCTTTAAATGCACCGTTGAAACGAATACCAAATTCTTCATTTGTACCAAAGCGACGTCCAATATCGATATGTCCTCCGAATTGAGTGTCCGATAAGTAGCTGCCGGTGAAAGATGTGATTGGTGTTTCTTGTGCTCTTTTTGTCACTAAGTTGATGGTGCCACCAACAGATCCATTCGGTGGCATACCGTTGAGCAAAGAAGCAGGACCTTTAAGTACATCAATACGTTGATACATTTCAGGAGAGGTTCGGTAATAAGGAGCGATACCATACAATCCATTAAACATAACGTCGCTAATGTCTGAGTTGAAACCTCTTACTTTGAAACTTTCTTTGTTTAAGCCGGTTTCACCGCTGGTGAAAACAGAGGGATCAGAAGCTGAGATTACATCTGAGATATCGCGTGCTTGTTGGTCTTGAATGTGTTTTTCTGTGTATCCAATCGTATTGAAAGGCGTTTCCATGAAGTTTTTGTCGCCAAGCATTCCCATATTACTCGCGTGAGAAACTTTGCCAGCGGCATAAACTCTGTTTGCTTCACCATAAACTGTCATTGATTCATCTACGACTTCTTCAGCTTGAGCGATACTAATTGGTACGACAAAAGTACTAAATTGAAGTGAAATAAAGAGGGCGATATGACACGGGCTTGGTTTGTTTTTCTGTGAAGAGTCCATCGCTATCTGATGATAGTCATGAGTCATTATAGATTCCTTTTCTTTGTTTGGGCTAGCTCACATCCGTTCTGACGTCGGTTGAGTGTTGAATTACTTAAGATCCAACTCATTGTTATTAGATTTAGCTTTGGTAACCTTTTAGGATGTCATCAATTATGATTTTCAGAGATGTGATGCTTGCTGAAGTGATGTACCAAGCATCGGCATCAACAAAAACGACGTTGTCGTTTTTCCATGCTTTGGTTTGACGGAGTAGCGGGTTTGCTAAGTGTTCCGCATCAATGACAGGCTTTCCTTCCATTACTGCTGTTCGATCAATGATGTAAAGAATGTCTGGATCAGCTTGGCTAATGAACTCGCTAGAAATTGGCTGACCATGCAAACCTGTCTCCACTTTTTCACTCGCTGCTTTTACCCCCAGAACATCGAAAACGAAGCCATAACGAGACTCAACGCCAAATGAGCTGAAAGCACCATTGTTATGCATGACAACCAAAGCTTTTTCTGAACGCTCTTTCGTAACAGCGCGCACTTCTGCGACTTTTGCATCGATTTCGGCAACTTTCTGTTGGGCTAGCTCTTGCTTTTCAAAGATCTCACCAAGCTCTACAAGGTGTTTCTTAATGGTATCGACGTGATGGTCACGACTATTACGGTAGCTGATGTCAAAATGTAAAGTCGGAGCGAGTTGAGAGAGTTCTTCATACTGATTAGCATGTAGCGGAGTCATCAATACGAGATCTGGTTTTAGGGCATAGATCTTTTCCATATTAGGCTGAACTATCGCACCAAGATCCGCTATCTCAGGTGTGTCTTTGTATTTCGCTAGAAAGTGAGGAACAAAGTCTTTCACCATTCCTGAGATTGGAACATTTAGCTGATCTAAAAAGTCCACTTCGTTCATATCTAATGCTGCCACTCGTTGAGGGCGATGAGAAATAGTAGTTGCTCCGAGATTGTGTTCAATCACGATGAGCTTTTCTAATGGCTGAGTATCTTCAATTTTAGTTATTTCCGGCTCGCAACCTGATAAGGTTCCTAGAGCGCAGCAAGCAAGCACGATACTCAAACGTAGGGGGCTCTTAAACATGGGGTATTTCCTTTTTGTCAGTGAGTTGTCTTTAAACAGGCGAGTAACAGTTTTCATATTTGGCTTCTTGCTCTTATCGTGATGGCTAGGAAATATCCCCCACAAAGGACATTCACCAAAATAGAGACGGTGGTTTTAAAGTTAAATAAGTGCTCTACCAGAAGTTGACCAGACAAGAACATGACAATTGCAATAGCACAAGCAACGAGCAATATGTGTCTGTAGTTCGGTGCGCTAGTAATGGAATAAGCAATATTGGCAATAAAAATTCCCATAAAAGCCGTTGGGCCAATCAAGCTCGTCGAAATTGCTACCAAAATGGCGATTACAGCAAAGAACTTTGGTACATATTGCTTATCATTTAGTCCTAATGACATCGCTTGGTCTCGACCTAGACCTATCACATCTAGCTCGCGTGACCATCTGTTAGCAAAGAGTGCCAAAACGCTTAACGCAATACTGGAAAAAAGTAACGTAGAAGGTTTCGCTCGCTCAAACGAGGTATAGCTGAATCCTTGAAGGATAGAGAATTCTCCAGGGCTTATTCTGAGCTGGATAAATTGAGCAAGAGTTGTCAGCACCATTGTCAAAACAAAGCCAATCAGCAGAACTTGGTGCATGTCATGTTTAAATCTATTGAGTACCCAAGATTGAATCGCTAAGGAATACAACAGAATGAGTATTGCAGAGACAGCGAAATTACCGACAACGCCTAATGTAGCGATGCCAGAAGTGCCCGCTAGTAATAAGAGTAGGGTTTGCCAAACCAGATAAACCGACTCATATCCCATAATGGATGGCGTAAGAATACGATTACCAGCCAAAGCTTGGAAAATAACAGCAGAGATGGCCACGCAGCTGCCCCCAATAACTATGGCACCAAGTTTAATCAGTCTCTTGGGGATGACGTAATCAAAATCCCACCCAGAGCTTGTAAAGATAAAGGCGATAGATAGTATGCAAACGAGTATAATGCTCACTCGCATGTTTGAGTAATGTGATCTCATACTCGTGCTCCTTTCAAAAGAAACACAAGAAACATAACTCCCCCGATAGCACTGGCTGTTAATCCAATTGGGACTTCAAAAGGAAAGGCAACAACTCTGCCTATGACATCGCAAAAAATAAGTAACGAAGCGCCGCCTAGTGCAACGATTGGTAGGGTATTTTTAAGGTGATCGCCATATTTTAGTGCGACTAGGTTAGGTATGACTAAACCGATAAAATGAATGGCACCTACGGTCACCACTGTTATAGCAACTGTCACGGAAACTAGCATTAGACCCAAGGCGGCAGTGAACGCAATATTAATTCCTAAGTTGGACGCAACATCTTCGCCCATTCCCATCACAGTAAACTTATGTGCATATAAGTAAGTCAGTAGGGTGATGGGTAAAATCAAGAAAATTATTTCATAGTGTTCTTGGACCACTTTGGAGAGATCTCCCATTAACCAACCGGACATACTCTGTAAGATGTTGTTTTGATAAGCATAAAACTCCGCTATGGCACTTAGTACACTACCAAACATAAGCCCAATCACAGGTATTAACGCAGAGTTACTGAATTTAATTTTTCGTACGATGGCAATGTAGATAAGGCCAGCGGCGAAGCAAAATAGTACGGCGAAGAGCATACGTTCAAGCTTGTCTGAGGATGGAAGCATGACGATAGATACCAAAATACCGAGCTTTGCCGCATCGATACCGCCTGTGGTGCCCGGCTCAACAAAACGATTTCTAACAATATGTTGAAGAATAACACCACATATTGCGAGACCAGATCCGGTAAGAATTAGTGCGATTAGCCTTGGTAATCTGCTAGCAGTAATCGGTAGCCAAGCTTTGTCATCCATGGTCAGCAATAACGACCAATCTAGTTGGTTTGCGCCGACGAAAATTGAAGTTAAGCACAATAAAGTAAATGTGATAATTATCCGAGTATTCATGAAAAACGTGCCCCGAAACAAAAAGGCAAAGAGTTGCAATTAGTTTCTAGTTGGAATAAAAGTGGGGAGGAATACGCATAATGGATACTTTTTACTGAGATGAAGTCCAATTTCAATAAATCATAACCAAGGTTTTCTTTAATAAACAATACGATCACAACTTAATTCTCAAAATGTTGTCAGAGCCACTTTACAACTTAAAATTTAACGGATTAATTCGTCAGTTAACTCGGATTAGCTGACAAAAAACTCCCTTTTCAACTCAATATAATTATTGGCTTGACGTGAAATGCAAATCTAAATGATAATCAATCCTATCACCATTATTGTCGATGTGTAAGCAAATTAACACATAATCCTAAAAAATCAGGTCGCTAACATGTCAAGCGGCCAAGTAAGAGTTAGATTTTATATGAACAACGTCACTAAAGAGCCTAAAGTCCTACTTCCAATCGGCGAATATGAAGAGCAAGTTTGGATGCGACAGCTTCAAGATTCACAGAGTATTGAATGGAGGGTTTTTTGCTATATTATTGATAAAAAAAGCAAAAACGTTCTAATTGAACGAGCGTTACACAAGCTTGTTTTAGTCGATATGCGATTAAACCTTCGATACGGATTATCTGAAGACTTTGAGTTAGAGAAGTGGCATCTATCGGAAGAAAGCCAGTTCATTGACACTTTAGATTTAGCCAGTAAGCAGTTGCCAGAGTTGATCAAAGCAATGAAAATGCGCGAGTGGGACCCAGAGTCTCAGTCGCCATTTAGAGTAGTTATTTTACAAACTGAGCAAGAGAAGTATTTGTTTATTGTTACTCATCCGATATTAGAACCACATATTAACAATACAACTATCATTAATTTATTAAGTGTTAACTACGAAGCTTTGAATAACCACTCTTATTGTGCTGGTTTTAATCCGAAAGGTATAGATATCGCTCAGTTTTATTACCATGATGACTCTGAAAGTAATATTGAAGAAATAATATTAGCTGAATTTAGGGATAGTCTCGATGACCCTGATGTTGAATTAGATGACGACTTTTTTGAAATTGGTGGGCACTCACTGTTGGCAACTAGAATTATTGGGAACCTAATGAATAATCATGGTATCGAAGTTAGCTTTAATGACTTCTTTAAATTTCCGAGCGTGAAAGCTCTTGCTCAGTGTGCTTCGGTGCCTCATCAGTCGCCGCTGTCAACGCCTTCAGAAGAACTCGAAATGCAGGAGGCAACGGTATCAAGTTGCTATCCATTGTCATTCGCACAACAATTCTTATGGGACGCACATGTTGCTACTGGCAAGTGTGCGATTTTTAATTTGCCATTCGCAATGCGATTTGATGGAGAAGTGGACGAGGAGTCATTTGAGCTCGCATTTTCAGATTTATTGATTCGCCACACTGGCCTCAGGAGTTTGTTTGTTGATGACGAGAGTGGCGTAGGGCAGCGTATAATTGATGAGAAAGACTTGCCAAATTACTCTTGGTTTTGGGGAAGCACAGACGCTGGTAATGCGAACTTGGCTTCTGAAGCGGCTTATGTGTTTGATGTATCTAAAGAGCTTCCTCTGCGCGTACGATTCTTTAGAGATAAGCAAACAGGAAAGCAGATATTGTCTTTTCTGATTCATCATATGATCATCGATGAGTGGTCATTAAATAGTTTGATGTCTGAGCTTTCAAATGCATACATGTCGAGAGTTCAAGGCTTAGAACCCGTTTGGACAAAACCGGCGCTTAGCGTCCATGATTATGCTGTCGCGCAGAAGAATCGTGGCGCAAGTCCAGAAGATCTGCGTTACTGGGTGGAGCATTTGCAAGACGCTACTCAAGGCCTCTGCCTGACCGAACATAAACCTGAGCAAAAGGCGTCTGTTATTAATGCAATTGAAGCAAATTGGATAGAAGTCGATTTAGGTTCACTCGCTCGTCAGGCTGTCTCTGCCTTAGCTAGAGAGTGCAACTCGTCTATTTTCAGTGTTATTTATTCTGCTATTGCACATGCTCTGCAGGACGCAGGAGACTTAAAGGACTTGGTGATTGGTACATCTGCATCAGGACGCGATGATGCAAAATACTTCGGCTCAGTCGGCTACTACACCACAATGGTCGCTCACCGAGTGGTATTTGACCCTGAGCAATCTTTTGTGAGGCTGATTGAACATGTAACTGAAATCATCAATGACTCTTTGCCCCACGCAACAGTGCCGATTGATATGGTTCAACGCGAGCTTGGTTTTGAGCCCAACAACGGATTATTGTTTGATGTGTATGCTCAGATTCATGCTGATAATGCATTGTATGGCTCACTACAAAATCCTCAGGGTGAATCGGTTTCGTACCAGCAAATCCTCCCAAATAAAACTGAGTCACTTTTTGGTTTACACTTTGAAATTATGGAAAACGTGGTCAACGAAGCGCGTAGTTTGCGCTTAATTGTTACTTATCAGACTGCTCGTTACAACGCTGAACAGGTTTCTAGCATTGGACAGAAAATGAAAGAAGTCCTCATCAGCCAGGCCGTACTTCAGGCAACACTAACCTAAAACGTATTATTGACAGTATTGCCATAGTAACGGCCAGTGAATGTCACTTGCCTAGTATGTCAATTTTTTAAGTCCCCAACATTAAAAGAGTTTACTTTCTAAGAAGTAGACTCATTGTTTTTAGTGGAAATCATGATGTCATTAGATAATCAAAGAATATTGCTTGTTGGAGCGGCAACTGGCATTGGTTTGTCAACTTTAGAACATTTACTGAACGCAGGTGCTCGAGTGCTCGTGGCAGATAAGCAAATAGACCTCTTGAATAAAAATACGCAAGTTTTGGCTCAAAGATACCCTACGCAGTTTGAATGCCGTTGGTTAGATCTAAACAATCAAAGCGGAATTGTTGAGATAGTGGAGTCTTGGCAGCAACAAGCTGCATTTGACCATTTAGTCTGTTGCGCTGGAGTGCTACATGTTGGAGCTCTCCATGAGTTGTCTATCGATGTGGTGAAGCAGACTTTTGAGATAAATACTTTTGGTGTCCTCGCATTAATGCAAACCCTTGCCAAGGGGATGAAATCTCAAGGCTCTGGAAGCATGGTGATTATTGGTTCTAATGCAGCTAATACACCAAGGAACGCGATTGGTGCTTATGGAGCCTCAAAAGCAGCGCTTCATATGATGGTGAAATGCATGGGAATCGAACTTGCTCAGTTTGGTATTCGCTGCAACATTGTCAGCCCAGGTTCAACAGATACGCCAATGCAAAGACAGTTGTGGACTGAAAATTATGCTGAGGCTGAAGTGATCGCGGGTGATTCAAGTCAGTTTAGGTTGGGCATCCCACTTGCAAAGTTGGCTCGACCAGAGGACATTGCTAACACTATTTTGTTTTTACTTTCGGATGCAGCAAACCATATCACGATGCATGACTTGCGAGTTGATGGAGGGGCAACCTTGGACAACTGAAAGAATACGCATTTCTTATGGTTTGGCGCATTTGGAAAGCTCGTCATGTTAGATATTTATACACCAGTTCTATTATTGAGGTGAGCACTTTTGGTTGAGATGAAATCTACTCTGGCAGCCAACGCACTTAACTTGAAGTTTGAAACGGAATGGATCGCCAAGAACATCGTAAAAGTGTCTTTGAACATTGACTATTCCACCAAGTTTAGAAGTAACTTAATGGCACTAGGTGTGAGTTTGCCTTCGAACTTACACCGAGCCGTTCAGTCTAGGCAGTGTGAGTTTATGGCTGGTCGCGCATGCGTACAAATGGCAATGTGTTTACTTGAGGCGTCAAACGTAGAGCTGCCCCAAATTGGAGCTCATAGAGAGCCTCTATGGCCGGAAGGCTATTATGGTTCCATTAGTCATAGTGCTACATGTGCCGTGGCGATAGTTGCCACCGATGAAAAGGGGTATTTTGGTATTGATAGGCAGGAGTGGTTACCCCATGAAATTGCGCGCTCTATTTCTCCTAATGTTTTGTGTGCGAAGGAGTATGCGTTTTCTACGCTGTTTTCTAATTACGCTGAATTTATAACTACGGTATTCTCTGCTAAAGAGAGTTTATTCAAGGCGATGTTTCCAAGTATAAAAATCTATGTCGACTTTTTCGTTGTTCAGCTTTGTTTTGTCGACTGGCCGCAGGGTAGATTAATATTTGAGGTGACCCAAGATCTTTCGTGTGCCTTTTATAAGGGAAAGAAGGTCGAAGTGTTCTTTAGGCGATTTGTTGATGACGTAGAAACTAGAATTATCGATTGTCTTTGATTAGGTTACTAGAAAAGTGAACGTTCGAGAGTACCTCAACGAACAAGAGTTAAAGAACATCAGGCTTAATATATTGCTATTAATCTGCTTAATCGGTTTTACTAGTTTAGGGTGACCTAAACTAGTAAAACTTCATTAATTTACACTGTAGGTGGCGAGTACAGCTTTAACAGCAGAGGTGCATATTGAGCATGCAGCTTATCCAGTGCTTGCGTTTTAACGCAACTCATATGTAATATCAATCATGCCACATGAAGTCATGGCGTTTTAATCTCTTCAGAAGTAGCCATATTAATGTGGTCATTTGTTAATGTTGAAATGTATCTCATATGAAAGATTGCAAGCTTTTGTGCTAAAAAGTTATACGAACTTATATTGCAAGGCGCTGTTAGTTCGGGTTATACAAGCTTATTTTTTAGGTAATCTAGACCACCCACAATAGCGAAGACTTGCGCATCGTTACATTCTTCGTCGGTCACCGTTGGGCTGTCTGGGTACACTTCCGTTGTCGTGCCGTAAACGCAATTTGTTACGCCGCCACACAGGCCCAGTTTTACCATTGGGTAGTTGATAACGCCAAACTGTACGACGGGTGAACCAATGATTTCGCCGTTTTCATCTGCTGGTGCAATGTGAGTCACTTTTGCAACTGACTCAATGACCGCTTTTTGGAAGTCAGGCTGAGGGTTTTCACTATCTCCCACCGTGTAAAAGCCATCTGGGATCATACCTTCAATGTACTCAATACCATCACGAGCAGCTAAGGCTGGACGGAACTCAGTTTCGTCAGAATCTGTCGTTTCATGTAGATCAATGTGCATTAACACATCGCCTAAAGTTGCAACTAGCTTTATGAGGTTAGCGGACTCTTCGGCAGGGCTATCCTTATAGAAAGAGCGGTTTGGATCAATCGCGTTTGGATTCCAGCGGTTGATCACCTCGTAACCCCAAGGGCTTACGCAGGGTGCAACGACAATATTGAAATGCTCTGCATAGCGCTCTGCTTCTGTTTCTACAAACTTTAATGCGCCATGTACACCGCTGGTTTCGTAACCGTGCACGCCGCCTGTGACCAACACAACAGGTTTAGTTGAATCCCAATTGCGTGTTTTGATACAAAACAGAGGGAAGCGTGCCTCGTTGTATGAGAGCGCACCATATTGTTCAACATCAAAACGCTCGCGTAGGGCATCGATTTTACTGACGACTTCATCTTGGTAGCTACGTTTTACTTCTTGCGTTGCTAACCAAGCTTTACGTTCTTCTTCGTTCCAAGGTTGGCCAGGAGTACCGATCGGGTAAATGTATCCACTTTTCATCTATACTTTTTCTTTTGACTGCTGAAAGGTATCACAAGACTAGACCTGTCTTATCTTTACGGCAATATAAAACACCATTTGGGGTGATATTCTTTGCAAAATCATCACTTTGATGAGTGATTCATTGGTGTTACATTTTGTTACTTACTCAATTTAATATAAGAGACAAAAAATGGCTGGAGCAAGTTTACTCACACTGTTGGATGATATTGCCACGGTGCTTGATGATGTCGCCTTAATGTCAAAAATGGCGGCAAAGAAAACCGCAGGTGTATTGGGAGATGATCTAGCGTTAAACGCTCAACAAGTGTCTGGTGTTGCATCTGAGCGAGAGATTCCAGTGGTTTGGGCGGTTGCAAAAGGCTCATTCAAAAATAAATTGATTTTAGTTCCTTCAGCTTTACTTATTAGCGCGATTATTCCATGGCTTATTATGCCATTATTGCTAATTGGCGGCTTATTTCTCTGCTTTGAAGGGTCAGAGAAAGTACTTGAGAAAGTGTTTCCTCACTCGCATCCGCACGAAGAAAAAGAGGAGCTAGTTAATACTGGCGAGTCGATAGAAGAGTATGAAAAGCGTAAAGTTTCTGGTGCGATTCGAACAGACTTTATCCTTTCAGCAGAGATCATCGTGATTGCGTTAGGTACCGTGACAGGAGCCAGTCTTGTTACGCAAATTTTAGTTGTCAGTTTAATTGCAGTGATTATGACGGTTGGAGTTTATGGACTAGTCGCTGGGATTGTGAAGCTAGATGATTTAGGCCTTTACCTTGAAAGTCGCTCAAACGGTAAAGGTTGGGTGGCGAAAGTCGGAGGGGCCTTGGTCGCTTTTGCACCAAAGTTGATGAAGTTGTTAACCATTGTAGGAACTGCTGCGATGTTTTTGGTGGGTGGAGGAATTGTGGTTCACAACGTGCCCGCCATTCATCACTTTGTAGAGCCGATTATTATGAACTTTAGTGGTTATTCGGTTGCTACAGCCATTTTGCCTATTTTATTGAACGGTATTATCGGCTTTGTGGCGGGGTTGGTTGTGGTTGCGGTATGGACGATGGTTGAAAAGCTTCGTGGTCAATAATCACATCTAAAAACATGAGACGATAATAACAAGGGTCATGACTTCTTTTTACAAAAAGCATGACCCTGTTTTATGGGTGAAATGTCAGTAAAGTACTTACTTCACTTTCCACTCGATCTGTTCATTTGCTCGAATAGGCACAACGATATCATTGCCAAATGGCATCGTTTCTGGCACATCCCAAGCGGATTTTTCTAACGTTACCGTATCTGTGTTACGTGCAATGCCGTAAAAATCAGGACCGTTGAAGCTTGCGAAAGTTTCTAAGTTTTCCAACTTGCCTTCTTTTTCGAAGACTTCTGCATAAAGCTCTAGCGCTGCGTGTGCAGTGTAAGAACCAGCACAACCGCAAGCCGATTCTTTTGCCCCTTTCGCATGTGGCGCTGAGTCTGTACCTAGGAAAAACTTCTTGCTACCACTAGTTGCTGCTTCGATCAGCGCTTGCTGGTGGGTTCCGCGCTTAAGAATTGGCAAACAGTAGAAATGAGGTTTAATACCACCCACAAGCATGTGGTTACGGTTGAAAAGAAGGTGGTGGGCAGTGATGGTAGCCGCTACGTTGTCTGAGGCGTTGCTAACGAAGTTTGCTGCGTCGGCGGTGGTGATATGTTCTAGTACGATTTTAAGATTAGGGAAGTCATTGACGATAGGAGCGAGGACAGTATCAAGGAATTCTTTCTCTCGGTCGAAGATATCAACATCGTGATGTGTTACTTCGCCATGAACCAGAAGTAACATTCCGACTTCTTCCATCGCTTCTAAAACGTGATAAATGTTCTTCGCATTGGTCACACCGGAATCTGAGTTTGTGGTAGCGCCTGCAGGATAAAGCTTGGCAGCAACAATGTTTCCGGTGGCTTTAGCCTTACGTATTTCGTCTGGTGTCGTGTTATCTGTAAGGTAAAGCGCCATTAAAGGCTCAAACTGTTCGCCATGTTGCTCTTTAATAATTCGGTCACGGTAGGCTAGGGCGAGCTCAGTTGTAGTAACAGGTGGGACGGTATTTGGCATAATCAGCGCACGGCCATTGTAGCGGCTGATGTCGCGAACGGTGTCTTTAAGAACTTCCCCATCGCGTAAGTGAACGTGCCAGTCGTCAGGACGAGTGATAGTCAGTGTTGTCATTAATTGCTCCCACCATTGAAAAGTTGTCTGATTGGAGCCTAAGCGCCGTATTTGCTTTTGAGCAAACGCTTGCGCTTAGGCGACAGGATGATAGAGGAATTGCCCTCATATTTCATCCCATTTTTCAATTTTATAAAGAGTGAGAGTGTAAGTGGTTACTTCATTGTTAACCAAAGCGCGTGGATCGTACCTGGTAGAAAGAAGAAACACGTCAATATTAGATTAATCAAAAAGTCTTTATTTAGACCTTTCTCCATAAACACCGCGACAGGCGGAAGAAAGATACATAACAAAATCAGAACCAGTTTTCTTGTATCCATAATTAAGCTCCAAATCGATAAATGGGAGTAGTGATAACTTGGGTGAATTATGTGTGTCGTATCACACTTTATCAAACGGTATTTGGTCAGAACGGTGTTAAAAAACGCGAATATTGAGTGTAGTAAATACTTGTCACTAAAACCAAATTTATAAGAATATGGTTTCGAGAAAGTTGCGATGGATGAAGAGGCAGTAGACTCTGCAACTTAATGTGATTTGAGTATACAATACCGCAACAAATAAAAAACACCCGTAGGAAGAAGGCCATGTCGCAACCCGTTTTATCCCAAATTAATGTTTTTCCGGTTAAGTCAGTTGGCGGATTATCGCTGTCGTCCGTATGGGTTGAGAAGCAAGGATTGAGCTTCGATCGTCGCTTTATGATTGCGAAAGCTGATGGCTCGATGATCACTGCGCGAAAGTATCCGCAAATGGTAACCATTAAGTCTGCCTTATTGTCCGATGGAGTGGTGTTTAGTAGTTTGGGTATGGAGCCACTTAAAATCCGTTACCAAGATTTCAAAATGCAGGAGACACCTGCAACGGTTTGGAAAGATACGTTTACTGCCTATACCACGACAGATGATGCAGATGACTGGTTTAGTCGTGTGTTGGGGCAACGCGTTGAGTTGTTGTTTAGTGGTGAGCAATCGAATCGTGTCCGTGAAAAGCTAGGTCAAAACGTCAGTTTTGCTGATGGTTATCCGGTTTTAGTGATCAGCCAAGCTTCACTTGATGAGCTGAACCGAAGAAGTTCAGAGCTACACTCAATGGATCAGTTTCGTACTAACTTAGTTGTCTCTGATACTAAGCCATTTGAAGAAGATTCATGGAAGCGCATACGAATCGGTGAGGTAGAGTTTGAGTCTCTCAAACCTTGCGAGCGCTGTATCCTGACTACGGTGAATACCCAAAGAGGCACATTCCGTGAGAGCAAAGAGCCGCTCAAAACCTTGCAACAGTTCCGTGCAAACGATGTCGGTGGTGTGTTCTTTGGCCAGAATCTTGTCGCGCGAAATGAAGGCATTATTCGTCAAGGCGATAAAGTTGAAGTATTGGAGTACAAAGAGCCGGAGTTTTACGTAGATAACTCGCCAGTGCGCATGAAGCTTACATGTGTTGAGCGTGAAGAAATTGCCCAAGACTTTGTGACCTTATGGTTAGAGCCAAACAAAGGTTCGTTGCCTAATTACTTGCCAGGACAACACCTGCCAATAGAGGTGAATATTGATGGTAAGAAAGTGGGTCGACGCTATACCTTATCATCCAGTCCTTCTCGCCCGGGTCGTTATGCTATTTCTGTAAAGCGTATCGCGGGTGGAAGAGTCTCTAACTCACTCTTGGACAACTTACAAGTCGGTGATGTTTTAGAGGCAGAACAACCTGACGGTCAGTTCCACCTTAAAACGCATGAAGCGCAGCCTCTGCTGTTACTCTCTGCGGGTAGCGGAGTAACACCAATGTTATCAATGGTGCGTTACTTAGCGGATCACAATCAGTTGGATAATGTGGTTTTCTACCATCAATGTCGCACCGAGAATGATATTCCTTGTCGCTCAGAGTTGGAGCAGTTAAAGCGTGAGCACCCAGGGCTAGAAGTAAAAGTCTGTTTAACGCAACCTGCTGTTGATTGGTTTGGTTTGAAAGGGCGTTTAAGTTTGTCACACATTAAGCAAATCAAAGATGTTGAACAGCGGCAGGTGTTTGTGTGTGGTCCTGATGGTTTTATGGAGAAAGCGAAAAATCTCCTGCTAAGAAAAGGGCTGCCAGAGGAAAACTACCATCAAGAAGCGTTTGGAGTTTCTTCTCTTACGTCAAAGCCAGAGAAAAGTCTCGCTATTGACTTTAATGGAACTAAAGTCGTAGGCAACAACCAAAAAACGTTGTTAGATCAGCTCGAAGATGCTGGGAAGGTCATCAGCAATAGCTGTCGTGCTGGCTTATGCGGCGCGTGTAAAGTTCAGCTTACGTCGGGGCAAGTTCATCATCCGGACGTGCCCGCGTTGACTGATGAGGAACGTGCAATGGGAACCGTATTGGCGTGTTGTGCTGTGCCAGAGACGGACATAACAGTAACCAACTAGGCGAGAGCACCTTTGTCCTTCGACAAAAACTGTTCCTAGACAAAAAAACGCTGCTATTTTTAGCAGCGTTTTGAGTTTTAAAGAGAGCTGAAAATATCGCTTAGTCGTAAATCGTCGGGATTGGCTGGCGTTTGTGCTGCGTTGCTTTGTAAATCGCTACCAGACGGTCACTCACTTGCTGTGGAACAGGTTTGCCCTCTAAGAAGTCGTCGATTTGCTCGTAAGTTAGGCTTAGGGCATCTTCATCTGCTTTTTGTGGAGCAAGCTCTTCTAAGTCTGCTGTTGGCACTTTCTTTACTAGTTGCTCAGGTGCACCCAATGTAGCAGCTACTTCACGAACTTGGCGCTTACTTAATCCGAACAATGGTGCCATGTCACAAGCGCCATCACCAAATTTAGTGTAGAAACCAGTGATGTTTTCTGCTGAGTGATCAGTACCAAGAACAAGGCCGCCTACGTAGCCCGCGATCTCGTATTGAGCAACCATGCGAGCACGCGCTTTTACATTGCCTTTTACGAAGTCGACTTTTGCTGCATCAGTTGGTAGAAGATCTGTGCCTTCTAATGCAACGTGAGAAGCCGAATGAAGCCCGTCAACACCTGCTTTGATGTTCACCGATACAGAATGGGTTGGCTGGATAAAAGACAGAGCGAGCTGAGCCTCATCTTCATCTTTTTGCTCCCCATAAGGCAGGCGAACTGCGATAAATTGGTAGCTATTGTTGCCCGCTTCTTCGTTCAGCTGGTCTACAGCCAACTGAGCTAAACGACCACATGTTGTTGAGTCAACGCCACCGCTGATGCCAAGAACAAGAGACTTACAGCCCGCTTCTTGCAATTTACGCTTAATAAAAGCGACACGGCGTTCAATTTCAAAATGCGGATCAATTGAAGGGAGTACGCGCATTTCGTCACGGATGGATTGTTCCATTTAGGGTTCCTTTTCCTGCAAATATTTCAGACTCTAAAGCGCATTTGCTCAAATGGTGATAAACCATACAGTTGAGGCTCATTAAACGCGACTTTAGGGTCAAAAGCTGTAAAGATTAGTAGTATCATACCGAAATCATCAGATTAGAAAACTCTCTTCAACCAGGTAATCACCGGATATGAAAAAAATCGCCATTTTTGGTAGTGCATTTAACCCACCTAGTTTAGGGCATAAAAGTGTTATTGAGTCTTTGAGCCACTTTGATCTTGTGCTACTTGAGCCAAGCATTGCACACGCTTGGGGCAAGAACATGCTTGATTACCCAACTCGGTGCAAAATGGTTGACGCGTTCATCAAGGATATGGGGCTTTCTAATGTTCAGCGTTCTGATGCAGAGCAAGCTTTATACCAACCTGGACAAAGTGTGACGACCTATGCGTTGTTAGAAAAAATTCAAGAAATTTACCCAACTGCCGATATAACTTTTGTCATTGGTCCTGATAATTTCTTCAAATTTGCTAAATTTAGTAGAGCTGAAGAGATTACGGAACGTTGGACTGTTATGGCATGTCCTGAAAAAGTAAAAGTCAGAAGCACAGATATTCGCAAAGCATTGGCCGAGGGTGAAGAGATCGGCGCCTATACAACACCTTCCGTACGTGATTTATTACTTAGTAAAGGCTTATACAGAGAAACATTGTCTGGGAACTGAGAGGTCAGATTTTCATGGTCAGAGTAGTTTTATTTAGTGCATGTGCGCTGCTTGTGGTGACACAAGCTCATTCCGCGTGTAACTATTTTTCTGATCGTTCCGTGGTGTTTGAAGATAACACGCTTCCAATCTGTGAAGAAATTTTAGATTCCATCGGCGTGTTAAGTACTGAAGCATTGATTTGGTATGCAGCGGAAGCGAAGCTTGAAGGACCAACAGAAAACTATTGGGAGGAGTGGGCGATTAAGCCGGAAGACACCCCACTTCTAACTCAAAACTTAGAAAAGAATTACTTTGGTCTTGGTTTTTGGATGCCGGAAGAGCTTCGAGACGAAGAGAGTAAAATGGATACAGAAGAGTGGCTTCGTAGCCACGGGTTGATGTTCAGCGTTGGTTTTGGTGATAAATCCGACGGACAGCCAAGAATGCGGTTTGATTATCGTTGGCACGAATATTATGACGCTGACTGGATGATGCAAATAGAGGTACCTTTCTAGACACCTCAAGCAAATGAAAAAAGGGCGTACATTATCAATGTACGCCCTTTTTGTTTTTACTTGAATCTCTACTTTCTGTATCCGTAACTCTACGTAATGCTGAACACGTAGCTTGTTGAAGAGCAAATTATAGCGCTTCTCCAAAGACTAAAAAGCAAAGCTGTTCATATTCTTCGGTGTTACCAGCAAAAAGAGAGTCAACAATTTGCTCTTCCTTCTTCCCCGACAGTTTCATTTTTCTTGCTTCACGTAGTGTTAGTACCAAGCAAAGCTCTTTAGAAATATTCATGTCACAGCCAGGAGTCCATTGATTGATGGTTCTCGTTAACGTTGAGTGCGCTAGTTTAGGGGACAGCGTCAATACTTCATGTCTTACTACTGTCAGTAGATCGGTTTGCAGATCCGAGCGTTCGGCAGTTGTTGCTAGCTTCTCGACGAGCGCTTTTAGTAGCGGTGAAGGCTTCACAAAGCCCGCCTGTTGTGAGAAGTCGTCATTTAAACGCACAGAAAAATCACAACGATATACACGAGAATTAGGTAAAAAGGTGAGGGAGCTCAAACATCCTTGAGGAATCCAAAAATATTGGCCTGGTTCAATGGCATACTCCTGCTTACCCAATTTAATGACGGCTAACCCTTCGATGACAGATAGTAGACTGTGCTTCAGTGCTTTTTTACGCGCAGCTACATCAAGAAAGGGGTATTTAGCGTCGTGAAATTCAATTGCGTAGTTCATTATGAGTACCAGTGTTTTTTGGCGCTAAGGGTAACGTTAAACCCATACGATTCCAACCGGCTGAGAGAATTTTTTAGCATGATAAATGGTGGCTTAACTGGTATGACCATGTTAAAAGTATGGGTTGAAATGCTGCTTGTCAGCAAAACTATGCGTAAAATGTGCCAGCTTTTTTTGATATGTAATGAACAATGACAGCCAATACCGATCCTTATATTGAAATTCGTCCTTACAACGACGAAGAAATTCCAGCAGCGCTGGATCGTCTAATCCAAGATGATGAATTTATCACTGCTATCCTAGAACATCGCTTTGCTAATAAAGCAGCGTGGTTCAAAACGCTAATGAGCCCGATCCTGCGCATCTACCTGAAAGCCAAGTGGAGCAAGCTTGATTCTGTCGAAGCAATTCAGATTGAAGTGAAGAAGTATCTGAAAGATACATTGAATAAGACAACGGATGGCGTCACTTTTTCTGGTTTGGATAAGCTGGATAAAAACACGTCATACCTATTCGTTTCTAACCACCGTGATATTGCGATGGACCCTGCGCTCGTAAATTATGGCTTGTACCAAAGTGGGCACCGTACAGTTCGTATAGCGATTGGCGATAACCTGCTGAAGAAGCCATGTGCGACAGAATTGATGCGACTCAATAAGAGCTTCATCGTTAAGCGCTCTGCTAAAGCGCCTAGAGAAATGATGAAAGCATTGGGACAACTGTCAAGCTATATCAAACATTCGCTTGATACTGGCAATTCAATTTGGATTGCCCAAAAGGAAGGTCGTGCTAAAGATGGAAACGACTTTACTGATCCTGCGATTTTAAAAATGTTCCATGTTGAAGGTCGTAAACAAAAGATCAGCTTTGGTGAGTACACGCGTTCTCTGAAAATCGTTCCTGTCTCGATTGCCTATGAAAATGATCCATGTGACATTGCCAAAGCAAAAGAGCTGTACGAAAAAACAGAAAATGGCCGCTATGAAAAAGGCGAATTTGAAGATATCGAAAGCATCATTCAAGGTATCGTTGGCTATAAAGGCCGTGTACATGTTGCGTTTGGTGATGTGATTGAGCAAGAGTTTGAAACGCCGGAATCTCTTGCTGGTGAAATCGACCGCCAAATTCACAACAACTACAAGTTGTACCCAATCAACTTGTTAGCTGCTGGGCATGAAGATTCGAGCATCATTACGGAAGCGGTTAAGCGTCATCTCGCGGATAAGTTGGATCAGCTACCTGAAGGCGCAAGACCTTATTTGGTGGCGAGCTATGCTAATCCTGTGAATAACCAAGAGTAATCTTCGTCACTGAACTCGTTGATTCAGAATGCCTTAAAGCCTCGGTCTGCCGGGGCTTTTGTTTATCTGCTCTTTAAGGTGCGACGGCACCACCAAGGGTTAAATTGCTGGGCCATTTTGTGATCCTGTTACCACCTAAATAGATATTCCCTTTCACCGTCATTGTGTCTGGAAATACTTTCAGCGCTGATCCTCCAATATAGAGATTACCATCAACCACCAATCCTTCAGGAAGATCAGAAATGGGAGTGCGAATAACACTTAGATCACCTTTTACTCGAAGTTTAGCTGGAAGCGATTTTAACGGTGTATCCGTCAGATTTAGGTAACCGCCTAGTTTGATACCTTTAGGCCAGTTTTCGATCTTACTACCTAGTAGGTTTGCATAGCCTTTTATCTTTGTTCCTGAGCGAATAAATTTGAGTGCGCTGTTAGTTGCTTCCAGACTGCCTTCAACATCAAGCCCTTTAGGCAAGGCTTTGATAGGGGTTTGTGAGATGTTTAAGTTGCCCTTTACCACTAGGCCAGAGGGTAGTTGGGTGTAAGGCTTGTTTCTAAGATCAAGATTGCCGTAATTATCGATGTGACCAAACTTAGAATAGTAATCTAGCTCATATGCCAAAGGAGACGAGCAGAGCAGGATTGAAGTAAGGCATAGGGAAACAAAACGCATAGTCAAAGAGTTAGTTAAATACCGAGATCAACAGGTGCTTATCTTATACTTAAATAAACCTATTATGCATTTTTTGCTCACAGTTTTTGATTCATAACTTAAATATTCAAATTAGAGATGCACGCTAAAAGTGTGCGCTTCTTTACTGCGCTAAGTAACTTCAAGCTTACTAAAATGAGATAAATTAAATGATTGAATGTGAAGCAGATTCAAGCGTAGAGGTGAGAAAAATATCAGTAGATATTTGAATAATATGAGATTCTTCCAAGAACTTCACAAGGGTCCTTGTTAGTATTATTGAGGTTTGAGGGAGATTTTCATGAAGTTAAAAAGTGTATCTATTTTTACCGCTGGTGTTTTTGCAGTACTGCTGTCGGGTTCCGTTTTTGCTAAATCATACAGTACACCAGAAAACAAAGCGCTAATAGTTGCTGACGGTAAGGTAGGTCAGCATATCTGTTACTACGATGATAAAGCCTACAGCACAGGGGCCGTGATTAATGTTGAAGGCGTATTACTGATGTGTACCGCTGAGAACGATTTTGAAACCAATGGCTCGTTAAAGTGGGTCGTGTTCAAAAAAGATAAATAAACGCGCCGAAGTTGTCTGTTTCATTTAGAGCGGTTTAAGATTAAGAGATTGGAAAAATAAAAAGCGAGCATCATGCTCGCTTTTTTCATTAACGCGCGAGTGAGCGAGTTTTTAATTCAAAGATAAGTTTTTCAGCACTTACTTCAAATTTGAATCGAGCCGTCGCTTGGTTCGATTCTTCGGTTATTTCTGAAACATTGTATTCAACATCAACACATACTGATTTAGCGAGCTCGATGTATTTTTGTAGTTCAGACTCTAGCTCTGTTTTTGTCTGTGCGAAAACCGTTACGTCGGCAACTTCGTCACCTTCTTTGATGATAAAGCCAATCTCGCCAGCACAGCCGCAGGCCTCACATACTTGGTTTTTTTCTAATTCGACACTCATAACGAATCCTCTTGTAAATACTAAGGGTATTCTATCAGGTATTTGATCTGTATCTACAAAAATGACGACTTTTGTTTAAAAAAGGAACAGAATAGGCACTTGTTAAGTAAGGGTTAAAGATTGGATTACTAAATCATCAAGAACGTTAATGTGATATATATCAACATTTAAAATCAATTAACGAACATAGTGACGAGATTTTGCTCAGTCCAGTTGAACTAATGGTTAATTTATAAGACTATTTCTTGATTGATTATTTTTAATAATTATCATTCTTGGTCTTTGAATAGTTTCGATGAATAATTGGCGCAAGGTTTTGATGAGACTAACTTTTCGCCTTATTTTGAGTAGCATGTATTGACAAAAACATAACTGAAAATTACACATTACGCAGTGTAAAGACGTTATGGTTTGGAACTCGACATGATATTAAATAGTCGCAATACATATACCCAAAGCGCTTTCAAGTGCAGCGCTTAGCAACCTGATTTCTAGGTTTTCGCTAATCGAACCGCATCGGCGAGCCGGGTATAATGCTAAGAATGATTTCATTCTGGCCTCATTTAATAGTGAGTTAGATGGATTTACAAAGAGAAGAGCTTAAAATATGCCAAAGCGTAGTAAAGAAGATACCGAAATCACTATCCAAAAGATCATGGATGCCGTTATTGATCAGCTACTCAGATTAGGTTACGACAAAATGTCGTACACGACGCTAAGCCAGCAGACAGGTATATCGCGTACCGGTATTAGCCATCACTTCCCTAAGAAAACGGACTTCACCGCCGCACTGGATGGCCGTATCTTTAAAATGTTTATTGAACACTTAGAGTTTGATAAAGGATTAAATGCATTTTCACAAAGTTGGATTAAAGCGCTGGAAGATGCTGAGTTCCTCGCGATTTTACGACTGCTATTCCATCACATTGTCACCGCTGAAAATGCGCAAGAATTTGCTGCTAATGGTATTGACCGCTTATACAAAATGGTTGAAAGCCAGTTTGGTGCGGGTGGTGACAAAGAGCTTGAGTGGTTGATTGGTCGTTCATTGATCCAAATGAGCAAGTAATAGCCTTTAAAGCAACAAATTCTGCCACTATCAAAGCAAAGGCCCGCAACTCTCATATTGCGGGCCTTTGTCGTATCAAAGTGTTTTCGAGACGGCTTAGAGGAGATACGCTTTATGCTGCGGCATGCACTTGAGGGAAGTCTAGCGTCGGATGTTTTGTCACAATAGAGCGATAGCCATAAACTTGCTCAATGCGCTCTGACGTTAGTGCATTCCATGGCGTGTCATCACAAACTAGTTTCCCGTTATGCAAGAGTACAAGGCGGTCTGCGTACTGAGAGGCTAGATTCAAGTCATGTAACACCACAACCACCGCAGCGTTCTGTGCTTTTGCCGTTTCACGAGCAATTTTTAACGTGTTGTGTTGATGGGCGAGATCCAACGCTGAGGTAGGTTCATCAAGCATTAAGATTCGTTTTTCGCCAGATTGATGTAGTTGTGTCATCACTCGTGCTAGATGCAGTCGTTGCTTTTCTCCACCAGATAAAGACGGGTACAGGCTTTCTGCTAAATGCAATACGTCGGTTTGTTCCATGTAATGTAAAGCCAGTTTAGTGGTTTCTTTATTGGACAGTGATAGCGGTATTGCCCCCAGCTCTACGACTTCTCTGGCTAGAAATGGGAAGGTTAAGGTGCTGTGCTGCGGGAGCATTGCAATATGTTTGGCGCTTTTTTCAGGCTCCCAATCATGCTTTTGTTTACCGAAGTAGGTGATGTGATGATTCGAAGAGATCTCACCGCATAGAAGCTTGAGCAAAGTACTTTTACCTGCGCCATTGGGGCCGAGTAGGGCGGTCACTTCACCAGCTCGGATATCAATGTTGATGTCATCGAGCACCACACGGTTGCCATACGTCATCGAAATGTTTTTCCCCGATAAAACGATCTGGTTCATTACAAAATCTTCCCTTTTTGCTGGAACAATAAGTAGATGAAAAAGGGCGCGCCAATCAATGCGGTCACGATTCCAACTGGTAATTCAGCTGGTGCCACGGCAACACGAGCAAACATATCTGCGGCAGTAAGAAGCAGTGCTCCCATTAAGGCAGATATTGGTAATAGCGTTCGATGGTCAGGCCCAGCGAGCATGCGCCCTAAGTGAGGAATCACGAGCCCAATAAAGCCAATTGCACCACTGATGCTCACCGTAATACCAACACCCAGTGCAGAAAGTAAAATAAGCTGACGTTTGAGTTTTTGAACCGGAACTCCTAAGTGTCTTGCTTCTGATTCCCCTAACAACAGAGCATTCAGCGCCATCGACTTCTTCTGAAACCAGAGCAATAGGATGATGAGTGTTACAGCAGATAGAGCAATCCCTGACCAATTTGCACCAGCTAATGAGCCCATCGACCAAAGCGTCAAGTCTCGCAGCATCTGATCATCTGCGATAAAGTTCATGTAGCCAATCGCAGCACCCGAGAGCGCGCTGATGGCAACGCCGGCTAACAACATAATTGTAACTGAGGTACCAAACTTACTTGTGCCGAGTTTATAAACGAGAATAGTCGTTAGTGCACCGCCAATGAAAGCAAAAAGAGGCAGAGCCGCTAAGTTCATTAGTTGCGGATAGTTTTGGCTAAATTCAGCAAATACAACAATAGCGAATGCACCACCAAGAGCAGCGCCAGCAGACACACCAATGATACCAGGCTCGGCTAATGGGTTACGGAACAAGCCCTGCATAACCACACCACAAATTGCTAAAATGGCGCCGATGAACATACACAAAATGGTGCGAGGCAATCGGATTTCGTTAATGACCAACTGAATGTGAGGAGCGAGATCAGAACTGCCTCCCGTTAGGCTACGCAAACTGTCAGCAAAGCTAATGTTCATTGGGCCAACGGTAATAGAGGCGATAGCAATAAATGCTAAAAATCCACTAAGCACTGATAACGTCGTTGAAAGGGGGATGCGTCTTAACAACATGTCATGTCTCTATGGGTAAAGCAGTGCATTCAAGCGTTTAGCTTCTGCAAGGCTTTTAAGGCCCAAACCACCTACCAGAGCATGGCCATCAATCGTTATGATGTCTTTGTTCTTTCCAGCGGGTGTTGCAGCAAGAAGCGGCATTGCTTTTAAAATTGCATCGGCACCACCCAACGTTTCATAGCTGCGACCACTAACAAGAATCACGTCAGGCTGCATCTCTACCATCGCTTCTGTGGATAGAGGCTTGTAAGACGAGAGTTGTGTAGCGGCTGGGTTTTGTCCGCCGGCGAGTTGAATAATTGCATCGGGTGTCGTTTGTGAGCCCGCAACATTTGCAGGTCGCCCTTCATGGATCAGCAGAAAGAGCACTTTCTTTTTCTTTGCTTGATTAGGCTGGTTTGCATTGAGTGCTTGTACTTGCGCCTGGACATCTTGCTTTAAGCTTTCAGCTTGAGCCTTGCGATCCATAAGGTTCGCAATTTGATCAATACGTTGATAAAGGCCCTCGACATTTGCATCAGTATTAACAATTTCTACCTCTACGCCAGCCGATTTCAATTGGCTCAATGTTGTTTTCGGCCCCATCTCATCAGAACCAATGACTTTTGTCGGACGTAAGGCGAGCAACCCCTCCGCTGAAAGACGACGATGGTAGCCCACTTTAGGCAGTTCCATCCCTTTTGGTAATTGACTGGTGACGTCGATAGCAACCAAGCTATCTTTAGCGTCGAGTTCAAGCAAGAGTTCAGTGACGGCGCTGCCTGCGCTAACAACGCGCTCTGAGGATGGCGTTTCATTGGCAAAAAGTTGACTACTCGCGAGTAGGGAAATAGCTGCCGTGACAACAGCATGAATAGTGATGCGTGTGTTCTTCATTTTGAAAGGATCTCTATCTTACTTATTTTTATGATGGCTCTTCAGTGAGTAACTGAGTTGCTTGAATTCCGTTTTCTTGTAAAAAGCCGAGAAGTTGTACTAGCGACTGAATATTCGCGGTTTTTTCTGCTCCAATTACAATCGGTTTATCGCTTGACTTACTCTCTTCTAACAGCGCGAGGGTAAAGTTGTCCCAATCGATATATGTCTTGCCGTTAATAGCCCAGTAAGGCTCGTCTTTAAGAATATTTACCGTGATGGATTGCTTATCGACATCTGCAACAGCCTGAGATTCTGTGCTCGGTAAATTGACGTCTAATGAATCGAGTTTGACCGCTGCGGTTAACATCAGGAAAACCATGACGATAAAAATAATGTCTAACAGCGGTGTTAAATCGGGGGCTAAACCGTTACGACTATTTTCTTGTGGTGTTTTAATCATTGAGTTGCAGCCTCAATCTTCTCAGAAGAGCGCAGTGTTACTTTTGAGTGGTCTGGCGAGACATGCTGTAACGAGATACCTTCAAGCCATAAGTTGACGTAGTTTAAAGTGTGCTCAAGCTTGGCGATTACACGATCCGCCCACAAACCAATGATCTGCGCTCCTGAAATGGCAGGAAGTGCGATAATGAGACCCGCGGCAGTGGTGCGCATAGCAAGACCTAGGCCGTCAGCCAAATCATTCGGAGTGATATTCCCCGTTGAAACCGCGATGCCTTTGAACATGTCAATTAAGCCAAGTACCGTACCAAGCAAGCCAATTAAAGGGCTGATGACGCCAATCAGCGTCAGCAAACGAAGGCCGGAATGCAGCTGATGGCGTTTTTCTTGCAGCCAAATACCTGCGGCATCTTCTCTTAAAGATTTCGAGAAAGAATGATGAGCAAGCAACATCGCAACACCACGGTACAGAAGCGGCCGCTTATTCGACAACTCTTCAGCAAGTGCTTCAAGCTCGCTCCCATTTGTTGGGTCTAATCCTGTGAGCTTTTGGCGAATGGCTCGCTTTCCTACACCAAGGCTAATTAACACATGGAATAATCGCTCGGCGATGATCATCACGGTTAGAGCTGAGCAAATGATCAAAGGCCATGTCATCAGCCCAAATTGAGTTTGTAATTCTTGTAGTTGTTCCATTATCCATCCAACTTAAAACGAACAGGTACTTGTACTCGGTGAGCGACTTTTAGCCCACCTGAAATATGTGGTGTAAATTGCCACTGTTTGATCGCACGAAGTGCTGAGGCATCTAGCGACTCTGTGCCGGAAGACTCAATCAAAACCTGTTTAATCTGGTTACCATTCTCATCTAGCCATATCTCATACAAGGCTACACCTTCAATACCGCGTCTTTGTGCAGACCTTGGGTAACGGGGTTGTGTTGGTTGACTCACAAACGTTGGTTTGTCGACCAACACAGGCTGAGACGTTGCCCCTTTGGATTGGCTCGCAGGTGCGGATTGTTGAGCTACCGTCTCTTTCTTCACTGGTTCCGTTTTTTTCTTTGGTTTCGCTTCGGGCTGAACCTTTTGCTTTGTTACGGTTTTGGTGGGCTCGACCGCTTTAGGTTTAGATTGTTTAACCGGTTCAGGTTTTTTCTCTACTACCTTCTTCTTAACAGCGTCTTTCTTGACGACCTGTTTTTTTACAATCTTCTTTTCTGGTTCAGGTTGGTCTTGAGGCTGCTTCTCTTTTGGTGGTGCTACATTTTCTGGTGTAGATTTTTCGACAGCGGGAGGAGCAGACACAAGATTTAGACTTACCGAACTTGCTGGGTTTCCAGCCGGCATCGCGAACACCTTTGTCTCTTGAGAAACAAAAAGAAGTGCGGCATGGATGGCAAGGGAAGCACCTCCTGCAATGACATATCTTTGTACGTTCACGGAATATCTCGGGAAACTATGAAAACTTGGGCAGATTATTACTTACAATGGAAATAAGATCAATTATCAATTGCATTATCATTACGCTCAAATTATGATTCTTGCAGAATTTTCAAGATCAGCTTCCATCCCTTACATGATGGGAGTTAAGCGAGTATATATGAGCGTCGATATCGATAAGCTTGATGAATCAGTGTTGGGCAGTGATAGTCCTGATCCATTGCGATTTGCTTTTGTTAAGAAGCATTCTGCACATGCCGGGGGAGCGAGCGTACCTGTGCCCTCGTCTCAACAACAGGCGATTTTTTCGAGTATTACGGCTAACTCAATTAAAGCGGCCAATAAACGCTGTCTTTATATTCATGTTCCGTTTTGTCGCGTTCGTTGCACTTTTTGTAACTTCTTTCAAAATGCTGCAAGTCGCACACTGGTTGATGAGTACTTTGAAGCATTAATGCAGGAGCTTAGAGATAAAGCGGCATTACCTTGGACACAAAATGGTATTTTTCACGCCGTATATATCGGGGGCGGAACGCCAACGGATTTATCTCTAGTACAGGTTCGTGTGTTAGGCCAGGCTATCCGAGACCACTTTCCTTTGGCTGCAGACTGCGAAATCACCTTAGAAGGCCGCATCAATCGCTTTTCTGATGAGTTGTATCAAGGCGCTTTAGAGGGTGGTTTTAATCGTTTCTCTTTTGGTGTGCAAAGTTTTAATACACAAGTGCGCCGCAGCGCAAAACGTTTAGATGATAGGGAAGATGTCCTCAAACGAGTGAGCGAGATCGCCAAAGAAGACAAAATTCCGGTCATTATCGATTTACTCTATGGCTTACCTTATCAAACCAAAGAAGTGTTAGAGCAAGATTTAAATGATTTCCTCTCGACTGGCGCACACGGACTGGACTTGTATCAGTTAGTGGTTGGTGGGTCAGCTCCCATGCTCAACCTCGTGGAAAAGGGAAAAATCCCGCCACCTGCGACCACACCAGAAAAAGCGGGAATGTACGAGCTCGGTGTGAACTTTATGGCCAAACACCATATGAAGCAACTGAGCGTGAACCATTGGGCAATCGATAACCGCGAGCGTAGTTTATACAATAGTTTAGCCAAGACTTATGCAGAGGTATTGCCAATTGGCTGTGGTGCTGGAGGTAATATCGGTGGCTACGGGATGATGCAACACCGCACACTAGAGACCTATATTAAAGCGGTCAAAGAAGGTCAAAGCACCATCGCGATGATGATGAAGCAAAGCCCTCTAGAACCACTTTTTTCTGCACTCAAATCTGCGTTTGACCGTGGCATTGTTCAAGCAAATCAACTTCCATCATTTATGGGAGAGGACGCGTTCGGGTTTTTATTGCCTCTATTTAAAGTGTGGCAAGCGAAAGGCTTAGTACAACTACATGAACGTAGCGCAGTCCTTACTCTTGCAGGCAGCTTCTGGGCAGTGTCATTGGCTCAAAGTTGTATTCAGGTACTCACATCAGAGATGAACGAAACCGTACCGAAAGCATCCAATAATTAATGAAAACAAATTGAACAAAAACGGAGACACAATGGAATCAATCAATCAACAAGTTGAAGTATTACTAGAGCAAGAACCACAATTATTGCCAGCTGCGATGGCAGAGCGTCTTGGCATTTCCGAGTTTGAGGTTGTTGCGGCTCTACCTCAGGAAATGGTGGCTATTGCACCAGGAGAGCAAGCGCAAAGCATCTTAGAAAGTTTGGTTGGTTTTGGCCCGGTGACGACCATCGTCCACTCTTTTGGTTCTATCTTTGAAGTTAAAGCGCCGTTTCCAAAAGGAAAAGTGGCGCGTGGCTATTACAATTTAATGGGTAGAGAAGGTGAACTGCACGGCCACCTTAAATTAGATAACGTTAAAAATGTCGCATTAGTCAGTAAACCGTTTATGGGTAGAGAGAGTCACTATTTTGGTTTTTTCTCAGAGTGCGGAAGCAATATTTTCAAGGTTTATTTAGGCCGTAACGAAAAGCGCGAGTTGATTGAAGAGCAAGTCACCGCATTTCGCGCCCTACAAGCCGAATTAAAAAAGTAATCACAAACATAATCGAGGCTTAACTCGAATACTAATTAGTAAAGTCAGGTATCAATATGGATCAACAAGTTAAACAAGAGCGTTTGCAAGGTCGTTTAGGGCCAGAGATCAAAGAGTTCCGTCAGGAGCGTCGTACACTTCAGCTTGCAACTGTCGATGCAGAAGGTCGCCCGAATGTAAGCTACGCGCCTTATGTCCAAAACCAGGAAGGTTATTTCGTTCTCATTTCTAAAATCGCTCGTCATGCCCGTAACCTTTTAGAAAACCCAAACGTTTCATTGATGATGATCGAAGATGAAGAGTCTTCAAAGCAGCTGTTTGCTCGTAAGCGCTTAACTTTTGATGCGGTAGCAAATGTAGTTGAGCGAGACACAGAGATGTGGCAACAAGTTGTTGGACAAATGAAAGAGCGTTTTGGTGAGATTATTGATGGTCTAAGCCAGCTAGAGGATTTCGTTTTGTTCAACTTAAAGCCAGAATCGGGGCTATTTGTTAAAGGTTTTGGTCAGGCGTATCAAGTGTCTGGTGATGATTTAGTCGATTTTGTTCACCTTCAAGAAGGTCACAAGAAAGTCGAAAGTGCCTGATTGTAAACCGATCATATGAATGTCGATCATTTGGCATAATGAACGTTTAAAGGGAGTTAGGTTATACTGACTCCCTTTTTTATATTGGAACAAAAGCATGAAACCTGTAAGCAAGGAATTGAGCGAGATTTGCTATCCGTTTATTTACGAGGACAGTCCGGTTTGTGACTTTGAAATTACAGCAGATGAACTTTGTAGTCGTATTGGCCTTGTTCTCGCTATGGAATTGGACGAGTTTAGTCGCGATATACTGACAAGAATGCAGCCTAATGTTTATCATCTAAATGGTTCGGTTCGCGGAAAATTAGCGATTACAGAGACGGAAGTTGAAGAGTTAAAGGCCGATTATGCTTTGCTCAAGCAACGCATTGATGGTGGCTTCAAAGGCTTTGTTCTACCCGGAGGACACCCGGCAGCCAGTCAATTGCATTTGTGCCGTTGCCAAGCTAAAAAAACGGTACGAGCATTAGTTGCCGTTGAACATACAGGTAAGAAGCAGCCCGCACCTATTTTGTTTCGTTACGCGAACTTATTAGCGAATGTACTTTACAGCCTAGCTTCTTATATTAATCATGCTCACCAAGTCAAAGAGACGGAATTCGTTTCTCGTAGTTACGCGATGCCAAAGAAGTGAGCTGAGAAATTAGCGGATGTGAGCATCAGGGATAGGACAAGTACTGCATTATATTCTCAAATCAACTCGTCCAATAAGAGTTAAGAAGTCATAGCTTTGGCTTCTAGCTCTTTTGCTCCGCGAAGCATCGCTTCGATTAGTTCTCCTGCATTGAATTTCTCAAGTGCCTCATGCGCGCCAACTTGGTGAGCTCTGTCTACACAGATTTCGCTCGATAACGATGTATGTAAAATGCGGTATGAATGGTTCAGAGAGGAATTATTCTGAACTTCAAATGCTAATTCATAACCGTCTAATCCGGGCATTTCAATATCGCTGACCAGAATATCAATTGGGCGATGAGCCGCAGCGTCACTTTTCATCAGTTCCAATGCATCTAAACCATTTTTACAGATTTGATACCCAATATTGATGCTATCGAGTGCGTCACACAGCTGTTTACGAGCGATGGAAGAGTCATCCACCAATAGAATACTGAGTGCTTTTAGGCGTTCTCGCTCAATATCTGTCAGCATTGGGATCTTTGAATTCTCGTACTGCGGATAAATTTTGGAAAGTAGCAGCTCCACATCCAGCATTTGAACAGTTTTGTCCTCGTAGCGAGTAATTCCAGTCACGAAAATATTTTTTCCAGCGCTCGGAGGTGGCGTTTCAATAGCTTTCCAATCGCACTCAATGATCTTTTCTATACTACGAACCATAAAAGCAACCACGGTTCGCAAGCAATCTGTCACAATCAAGTAGCAGCTTTTATATTCTTCTTCACTTATAGGACGAAAGCCAACAGCCGCTGACATATCGATCACTGGTACTGTTAAGTTACGTATCGTAACGGTTCCAATGACGTGATGATGCGAGTAAGGGATCTTCGTCGTTGGCATGTATGGGACGATTTCACGGACTTTTAGCGTACCGATAGCGAAACTCTGTTGCAGGGTGAGCTTAAACATCAACATGCCCTGAGACTGATTCGCTTTGCTAACGACTTTTGCCATGAAAATAACCTTATAAATACCACCGAATTGTGTCTAATCTAATCTTATCAGACGAAGGCTTCAACCATTGGAGAGACAAATGTGAGCTTTTTAGACAATCTTTTAGAGAATAGTGATTAACTGAGCAAAACTTGTTTGTATTTTAAACTCATTATGTAGACGATTTTATATTCCTCGTGTATTTGGGCCTTTACCGCTGAGCTATTATTAAGAAATGTTTGGTCTGTTAAAAAGGATTGGGTACACTTGCGCGACCAGAATAGTGAGAGATAGATCAATGGCAAATACAGCAGCCGCATTACATATTCTTGTGAAGCACAAAGAGCAAGCGGAAGACATAATCAAGCAACTGAAAAAAGGCGCAAAGTTTCAGACATTAGCGAAGAAGTATTCAACTTGCCCGTCAGGCAAACGCGGTGGTGACCTTGGTGAATTCCGCCGTGGTCAAATGGTACCTCAATTCGACAAAGTGTGCTTTTCTGGCGAAGTGTTAACGCCGCATCTAGTTAAAACCAAGTTCGGTTGGCATGTTGTAAAGGTGCTTTACAGAACATAAGGCTTGGTATCGACCTAAACATTGTCAGATGAAACCCACAAGCATTAAATATCATCTGTACGGTCTCTTTTCACCAATCACTACCGTTATGACATGGCAGATACATTCTGATCTGCCATGCTCCACCAAACGCCAATCTTTCCAAACTAGAAACTCATTTATATGCAGTTAACTTGGCTTTTCTCATAAGTCGTTATTCTATTTCAAGCTTTGATATGAGGATACGTTTGCCGGTTGTATCAATTATCAATGCTATTCCTTGCTGGCGAACTTTGGTTCATGTTCGGGCGCCATTCGCATATGATAGCGACCTTATAAAAATTAATCCTGTTCATAATTTAAGATGTCCCTGACTCATAAAGACTATTTTAAAATCGCATTTCCTTTCATCGTTTCTACGGTAACCCAACCATTATTGGGGGCGGTGGACACCGCGGTGATCGGTAAACTCGGTGTGGCTGAGATGATTGGTGGTGTAGCGATAGGCACCGTCATCATGAATACCTTGTATTGGCTGTTTGGCTTCTTCCGCGTCAGTACTACCGGGCAAAGTGCAATAGCATTAGGTAAAAATAGCCCAGAGGATCAAGCGAGCAGCTTATTCCGTCCTTTCGTGCTTTCGCTCTGCCTTGGCTTGATTTTCATTGCGTTGCAGTCCGTGATTTGGATGGGGGCAGAGCTGATTATCTCCCCTGATGCAGTTGTGGCAGAAAACGCTAAGATTTACTTCGATATCATGATCTTTGGTGCGCCATTTGTACTGCTGAACTACACCGTGATTGGTTGGTTGATGGGGCAGGCGAAAGCCAAAGAAACCTTGTTCACGCAAGTGTTTGGTAACGTGCTGAACATCGTGCTGGATATCGTCTTTGTGTTGTACTTCGATATGGGCATTGCTGGCGTTGCGGTAGCGACACTTATCGCGCAAATTTCGACGTTTGTTATTGGTGCGGTGCTGGTGTTGAAAACCTGTCGCTTCCCGCTGTTTGATTACATTCAGACCGCAAAAATGACGCGTAAAGATCTCAAAGTCATCGCGTCTTCCAATATGGATCTGCTGCTTCGTACTGTGTGTCTATTGGTGTTCTTCAACATGATGGCGCGTGTAGGCTCTCAGCTTGGTTCTGATGTGCTTGCTGCGAACGCAATCTTGATGCAAGTGACCTTTATCGTCAGCTACATGTTCGACGGTGTGGCGAATGCGTCGAGCGTCTTCGCAGGTAAAGCAGTAGGGCAGAAGAATAAGACATTGCTTGATAACGTGATTAAGCTAAACACGCAATGGACCGCGGCGTTCGTTGTTGTCTTGACCTTGCTGTTAGTTCTGTTCAAACACCAAGTGGTGATGTTGTTTACCACCTTGCCAAACCTTGTTGAACTGTATTTAGACATGAGCCCTTGGTTATTGGCATTCCCGTTGGTTGCTGGTTTTGGTCTTACGTTTTACGGCATCTTTACCGGTACAGGGACGACGCGACCAGTGCGTAACTCTACCTTTCTAACCATGGTGTTGTTCTTTGTGACTCAATTTATTGCGGTGCAATATTGGGGCAACCACGGTTTGTGGCTGGCATTCACTTTGTTCTACGTTGGGCGTTTTGTCTTCTTGTTCCCATACCTCGGTCAAGTTAAACAAAAGTGTCTTTAATTCACACTGTCACAAACGACCTAATTTAGATGTTCTTATAACAAGGGTGGAGCCATCTGCCCTTGTTGATAAATCTGAAAAAGGTGATGAAATAACCTTTCCGACTGGTTTCCTTGCTTTAACCCGCATGATATTATTTGTGATGTTATATTATTACATTTATTTTGATGCCGTGATTTCTCGACCAATACTCTCCGTTAATAATCTCAGCCTTACAGACTCAGAACGCACACTCTTCAAAGACATTTCTTTTGAGCTGTTTCAAGGTGAAGTTCTTGCCATTATGGGACCTTCCGGCATTGGTAAATCCATGTTGTCGAAAGCCGTCGCAGGTTTTTTGCCGTCTGATATTTGGGTAGACGGAAGTATCCAGCTTAACAGCAGTGAAGTCACACAAACTGCCATGCTGCAACGTAGTCAATCTCAGCGTCCTGCGGTCATTTTCCAAGATGCACTTAAAGCACTGAATCCATTGGCGTCTGTCGAACAACAACTGTGTTTGGCATTGACGGGCAACAAAACGCGCTTGTCTTCAGCAAACCGAGAAACGGTGACGACCTTGTTGTCTCAACTCGGATTTGCGGATCCAAAAGCAGCATTGGCGCAGCATCCAAGCCAGCTATCTGGTGGTCAACGTCAGCGTATTTGTATTGCGATTGCGTTGCTTGGTAGTGCCAACTTGATCATCGCTGATGAGCCCACCAGTGCGCTCGACCCAATCACCGAAGCGGAGATCCTTGAGTTGTTTCGCAGTAGTGTTCAGCAACGCAACATCAGTGGTTTGTTGATCACGCACGATCTATCTGCGGCTTTGGCGTGTGACAAAGTCTTGGTGATTGCGGACAACACCATGGTGGCTTATGGCGCACCATGGCAAGCCATTCAGCAAAGTTCGCATCCTTTCTGCCAACAACTTGCGCAACTGCTGCCTTAACCTCATCTCTGGAGCCTATTTTGACTAAGCACAACTTGAGCGGGCACACGCAGCCTAAATCGGCGGAAGTTCGCTTTGAGCAAGCCAGTGTTCACTATTACTCCAAACCAAGTTGGTTAGGGGGCAAACCGTTTAAAGCGCTCGAACAATTGGATCTTGCTATCGACACAAAGAACATTGCGATTGTTGGTCCGTCTGGTGCGGGTAAATCGACCTTGATTGAACTTCTGTTTGGTCTTCGTAAACCGACATCTGGTGAAGTGTATGTGTGTGGTTATCCGTTATCGCGTAGCTCGGCTAAGCAGCGACAAGAGTTGTGTCAGCACATTCAACTGATTCCGCAAGAGCCGCAGTCTAGCTTGAATCCGTATTACACCGTTCGCCAGATCTTACTGGAGCCGTTAAGCAACATTGGTTTGACGCAAGAGCTTAACGAGAAGGTGGAAAAGGTTTTGGCGGATGTCGGTTTGGATCTCACATTGCTGGATCGTAACCCGCAGCAGTTATCAGTTGGGCAAGCTCAACGTGTGGCTATCGCCAGAGCTTTGATTGTTGAGCCTTGCGTGTTGGTTGCCGATGAGCCAACCAGCAGCCTAGACCCCGTCAGTCGTAAACAGATTCTCGACTTGTTGGCAGGCATTCAAAAGAGTCGTCAGATGCGCCTGATTTTGGTGACACATGACCTCGATGCGGCACAAACCCTATGCGATGAAATCCTAGTGTTAGACAAAGGACGCGTTGTCGAGCACGGCACAGCACAGAACGTGACAAATAACCCATCACACTTGATCACGAGAGCCTTGATGAGCGCTCAACACAAAAGTAATGAATTCACAAAAACCATTGGAGAGGTTTCTTATGCACCTTAGTACTCCCAAGTTAGCTTTGTCGCTGGCTTTAAGCGCACTGCTGACGGGTTGTTTTGACTCTGGCGAAAGTAAGCCAGAAGCGGAAAAAGCAGCTGCACCGCAAGCAACGGAAATTCGCGTTGCCATGATGCAACCACCACGCACAGGTTTGTCACCACTTTCAGATGACGCGTTCAAACTGTCACGATGGAGCACGGCAGAAACGCTAGTGAACCTAAACGATCAGTCGGTAGCAGAGCCTATGCTGGCAACAGAGTGGGAACAAGTTGACCCGATGACGTGGCAATTTAAGGTACGTAAAGGCGTGAAATTCCACGATGGTTCTGACCTTGATGCCAACGCGGTCGTGAACTCTCTGCAAAAAGCATTAGATGCCGCACCTAAACCACGCATCTTGGACGGTATCGAATGGCAAGTTCGCGCATTGGACGACTTCACTGTTGAAATCAAAACGACCTTTAACGATCCACTGTTGCCAAGCCGTCTTTCTAGCCCACAGCTAGCGATCCTTTCTGGTGCTGCATATCAAGAAAACGGTCGTGTTGTGCCAATCAAAGCAGGTACGGGCCCATTCGTTCTGACAGAAATCAACGGGACAACCAGCGCAAAACTGAAGCGTTTTGACGGTTACTGGGGTGAAAAAGCAAAAGTAGACAGTATCTTTGCTGAATACGTACCAAACGGTTTTGCTCGTGCTGCAGCACTGCGTACTGGTGAGGCGGATGTAGTGGAAGCCGTTCCTGTTTCGCAAATCGCGATGATGGAATCTTCACAGCTGCACGAAGTCGCAATGCCGCGTACCAACACGCTTTACCTAAACAATAAATCAGATGTGTTTAGCCAGTTCGGCTTGCGTAAAGCAGCAGCTCAAGCGGTTAACCGTGAGCAAATCATCAAAACGGTTTACGAGAACCACGCCGATTCAGCGAAAGGTCTGTTAGGTCCAGCATTGGCATGGGCTCAACCAATTCGTGATGCGAACCCTCGTATGGAAACCATGGAAATGCGCCACGCGAACGGTGAGAAGATCACCATCGGTACATTTACCGACCGTGCTGAGTTGCCAGAAGTAGCGGTGCTGCTAAAGCAACAACTTGAAGCGGCTGGCTTTGTGGTTGAGCTAGATGTTCGTGAATACGCACAAATCGAAAACGATGCACTAGCAGGTAAGTTCGATGCGTTCTTGTTGTCACGTGCAACGGTGCTGGATTCTGGTGACCCAGTGGCGTACATGCAAAGTGACTTTAGCTGTAAAGGTTCTTACAACCTAGGTCAGTTCTGCTCTGAAGAAGTGGACGCAGCATTGAAACACGCTGATCGTCAGCCTTTGGGTGAGAAACGCCAACAAGCGATCATCGAAGCAGAAAGCAAAATCCTTGAGCAATACGCTGTGATTCCACTGCTTCACGAGCGTGTAATCCAAGGTGAGAGTGACCGCGTGAAGAATGCACAACGTGACCCACGTGAGCGTCGCCTGATCGACCAGTTTACTGAGGTGAACTAACTCGATGTCGTCTGTTGCCAACATGCGCTCTCGTTGGAGCGCTTGTATGCCTGAGTGGTTTACACGTTTTTTGTCGCGCTTCCTGTCACTCGGGGTAGTGGTTGTGCTGGTGGGTTTGATGCCGGATATTGCCGGTATCGATCCAAGCCAATCAATCCTCCGTGCCCGTGCGGGGGCTCAACAATTGCTGACGGCAGAAGCTCTGCAAGCAATTCGAGAAGATCTTCAACTTGACCGCAGCGCTGCTGAGCGACTGTGGGATTGGTTGACGCTTGCCATGCAAGGTGACTTAGGTGTCTCTTGGGTGAGTGGCGCACCCGTGATGGAGAGCGTTCAACAAACCGCAAAAACGTCACTATTACTGATGCTTACAGCGTTAGGTATGGCATTTGTAATGTGCATGGCGAGCGTGCTTTACACCGTGCGTCGTTGGCAACAGAATCGTTTAGACAAACATCATGACACGCTTAGTTCGGTGTTGGTCTCACTGCCGGAATACGTGATTGCTTCACTGCTGATCATGGTGTTTTCCATTTGGTTGAGTTGGTTCCCGCCTTATGGCTGGCAAGGCGTGCAAAACCTCTGGCTACCCAGTTTGGCAATGGCATTGCCTGCTGCTGGTTTGTTCGGGCGCTTGCTCAATGACAGCCTCAAGCGTGTATTAGATGAACCTTGGGTGATCACTTGGTTATCGGCGAACGTCAGTAAGTTTCAAATCTTACGCTTTGCCTTGTGGCGTGCCGTTAGTAACTTGATTCCTCAAATCGCAATGACGGTGATTGGTTTAACCGGCGGCGCGGTTGCTGTGGAACAAGTGTTTTCCATTCCGGGTATCGGACGACTAATCTTAGGCGCTGCGAAGTCACAAGATCTGCCTATGCTGCAAGGTGGCTTGTTGGTGTTGCTGGTGTTCTCGATGTTGATCAGCAGTGCGAGCATCTTATTGCAACGTTGGTTACTCGGGCACAGTGTCACAAGTGGCAAGCTGATCAGCAGTCACAGTACGTTCCGTTTTACCAAAAGCACCACCAAACGTATCGTCAGTGCGACAATCTTTGCCTTGCTGATTGGTTGTGCGGGATGGGCGTTAATGCGCGATCCTTACACCATCCAATTTACCCGCCTTGAATCGCCAAGCTTAGCAGCACCGTTTGGTGCCGATGCGGTCGGGCGAGATCTGCTTGCTCGTGTTGGCGGCGGTATGATGTCGACAATCAAAATGGGCATCATCGCAACGTTCCTCAGTTTGGTGATTGGTTTGCTGCTCGGCTTCGTGACTCGTTATAGCCAAGGCTTAATTGAGATCACCAAAGGTGTGCCATACATTGTGGCGGGTCTGCTGATTGCGGGTCTAACGGGGATGAACCCAAACAGTGCCTTGATTGCGATTGTTATGGTGTCATGGGCACCATTAGCGGCGCACTGTGCGAGCTTGTTGATGGAAGCCAAAGCGCAGCCTTACACGCATCTTGCGCCCATTTGGGGAACCAGTCAGTGGCGAGTACTTCGTTACTACTTGTTGCCTTATGTGCTGCCGCCATTGATTCGTCACGCGTTTCTGCGTTTGCCATACATTACGCTCAGCCTGACGTCTCTGAGTTTTATCGGACTTGGCGTTAAGCCGCCAGAACCTGAGTGGGGCTTATTGATTGCTGAAAACTTGCCTTACATAGAGCGCTCACCATTGGGTGTCTTGCTACCAATCTCAGGCTTAGTTTTGATGGCAATTGCGGTGAATTTGATTTTTGATGACAAGTGACGAGCAGCGATAAAGTGAAGTGAGCTTCCATATCCCAGATGTAATCAGTAATTTGGTAATTTAGAAAACAAAAGGATGTGTTTTCTGCCAGAAAGTACACAGCACGGTCTATGTATATTGGAAGCACCTATAAATTAACGAGTATAAAAGTTACGCGAACTCAGATGTTTAGGTAGTGTTACTCTTTATACACACGTAATCCTTTATCCGTTAATTCTTGAGTGACCACTTCGGATAGGTTTCGATCGGTAATAATTCCGTCCAATTGCTCGATGTCTAATGCATGAAAGCTCGCTATCTGACCGTATTTAGTTGAGTCTGAGATCAGATAATTGGTTTGTGCCGCCTTGATGATTGCTTTTTTAACGAGAACTTTATTTTCATTAGGTGTTGATAAGCCTTTCAAGCTCCAAGATGAAGTCGAAATAAAGGCGATATCAATATTTAGCCCATTCAAGAACTCTGCGACTTTTCCTCCAATGGTGGATTGGTTCTCGCGGTCAATTTTTCCCCCTGTGTGGTAAAGCTCACATTCACTGTGCGTCATAAGGAAAGCAGCAATAGAGAAGTCATTGGTGATCACTAAAAGATCATTACGATTTGCTATTTGATGGGCGATTTCTAGAGAGGTTGTTCCCGCATCCAAGTAAATCGTAGCGTCTTGACCAATTAACGTAGCCGCCAGCTTACCAATTTGAATCTTTTCATCCGCTTGTTGCTCGACCTTCGCATCATGGGAAAGTTCGGAATGTAGAGCTTGAGCGAGTTGCACTCCACCAGAAACAGAAACGACTTTACCTGAGGATTCAAGCTTCACGATATCACGACGAATGGTCATATGTGATACGCCAAGGTGGTCGGTTAAATCTGAAATGCTTAACACTTCTTGATGTGATAACAGGGATAATATGGTTCTTTGACGTTCTGCTGGGATCATAGTTTCACTTCTATATTCTTGTTTTTCAGTATCCTACCAATCTTTTCATTTGTTGTGAATATCTGTGAATTATGTTCTCAACGTTGTAAGAACAGCCTTCGCTTGTGTTAACTGCTCGGAATATCTCTGCCCATAAAGAGGTATATATCACGACATTGTTAATTTGTGTGAAAAAATGTGATTCAAAGCGAGGTCTTAGTATTAATCTTCACATATAATCACATCAACCAAACAAGAATTAACAAAGTTTAATAGACCAGAAGGCATTGTTTTTATGAGTGAAGTTCAATCTGTAGGTGTTATCGGTTTAGGCTCTATGGGAATGGGCGCCGCAAAGTCATGTGTGCGTGCAGGCCTAGATGTCTATGGTTTCGATTTAAATTCTCAAGCGCTTGAAGAGTTAGGTTCATTCGGTGCAAAAGCTGTTTCTACAAATGCAGTTGAGTTTGCAGATAAGCTTGATTCGGTTCTAGTTCTTGTTGTGAACGCAGCTCAAGTTAACACGGTCTTGTTCAAAACCGGTCTTGCTACAGCGCTTAAGCCGAATACGCCAGTAATGGTTTCAGCAACCATCTCAGCAGAAGACGCAAAACAAATTGAAGCGAAATTGGCAGAACACAATCTTGTGATGCTTGATGCACCGGTATCTGGTGGTGCTGCAAAAGCAGAATTAGGTGAGATGACTATTATGGCGTCGGGAGCGCAAAGCACATTTGATGCACTTGAACCAGTACTCAACGCAACGGCAGCTAAAGTCTACAACATCGGTGAAGCGATTGGCCTAGGCGCAACTGTGAAGATTATCCACCAATTGCTAGCAGGTGTTCATATCGCAGCTGGTGCTGAAGCAATGGCATTAGCGGCACGTGCAAACATTCCTCTTGACCTGATGTACGACGTGGTGACGAATGCAGCGGGTAACTCTTGGATGTTTGAGAACCGCATGAAGCATGTAGTTGATGGTGACTACTCCCCTAAATCTATGGTCGACATCTTTGTGAAAGATTTAAACCTCGTATCGGACACAGCAAAAGATCTCAAATTTCCACTTCCTCTATCAAGCACAGCACTAAACATGTTTTTGAGTGCAAGCAATGCTGGTTTTGGGCAGGAGGACGACAGTGCCGTTATCAAGATTTTTGATGGTATTGAGCTTCCAGGTGTAGAAAACAAACAGAAATAAGCGCACGTAAAACGGAGAAAAAATGATGTTATTAGGCGTTATCGCAGACGACTTTACTGGCGCAACAGACATCGCAGGTTTTCTTGTAGAAAACGGCATGCGCACAGTTCAGCTTAACGGTATTCCAAAAGAAGAGATTGATGTAAACGCAGATGCGGTCGTGATCAGTCTTAAATCTCGCTCTTGTCCTGTAGATGAGGCAATCGAGGATTCAGTAGCAGCGCTTAAGTGGCTGCAAGCAAATGGCTGTCAGCAGTTTTACTTCAAGTACTGCTCAACGTTTGACAGCACAGCAGAAGGTAACATTGGTCCTGTAACGGATGCACTGCTTGCAGAGCTAGGTGAAGCGTTCACCATTGTATGCCCATCATTACCAGTGAATGGTCGCACAGTTTTCAACGGCCATCTATTTGTATTCCAAGACTTGCTAAGCGACTCAGGTATGCGTAATCACCCTGTGACACCAATGACTGATTCAAGCCTAGTTCGTATGATGGATGCTCAATCTCAAGGCAAATCTGGCCTGGTGAACTTCCAAATAATTGAACAAGGTCCAAAAGCGGTAATTGAGCGCTTTGAAGAGCTAAAAGTACAAGGCAACCGCTACGCAGTGGTTGATGCATTCAATGCAGAGCATCTCGTCACACTTGGCCAAGCAGCGAAGTCTCTAAAACTGGTAACTGGTGGTTCTGGTTTGGCTGCGGGTATTGCTAAGAACTGGATAGAGAACCTTGAAGATCAAAGTGATGCGAAGCAAGAGGGGAACCCTAAAAAGGCACCAACCGTTGTGTTATCTGGATCTTGTTCTGTCATGACCAACCAACAGGTCGCTGTTTACAAAGAAAAAGCGCCACACTTTGCTATTGATGTGAAGGCGTGTCTGACGGAAGAAGACTACTCAAATCAAGTGTTTGATTGGGTCATGACCAACATCGAAAGCGAGTTCGCACCACTGGTTTACGCAACCGCAGATGCAGCGGCGTTAAAAGCGATTCAACAAGAGTTTGGCGCGCATGCTTCAAGTCACGCGGTTGAACAGTTCTTTAGCCAACTTGCAGTTAAACTTCAGCAGCACGGTGTGAAAAATTTCATCGTTGCGGGTGGGGAAACCTCAGGGGTTGTAACCCAAAGCCTAGCCGTAAAAGGTTTTCATATCGGTCCTCAAATCGCACCTGGTGTACCTTGGGTGAAGTCACTTGAAGGCGAGCTTTCTTTGGCTCTGAAATCGGGCAACTTCGGCGATGAACACTTCTTTGCCAAAGCACAGTCGTTTTTTGAATAGGTGAGGTTGTGATGAATAAAGAATTGATGACAGAACAACAACTGCGAGAGCAAATGGTCACTATGGCTCGCTCTATGTTTGAACGTGGCTATGCGACTGGCGGCGCTGGCAACCTTTCTCTAAAGCTGCCTAATGGACACTTTCTGGCAACGCCAACTGGTTCCTCGTTCGGCCGCTTGATTGCTGAAGAGCTTTCGGTTGTGGATATTGATGGCAACCATATCTCTGGTGAAAAGCCATCAAAAGAAGTCGCTTTTCATCTGGCGATTTATCGAAATAACTCAAAGTGTAATGCGATTGTGCATCTGCATTCTACTTACTTGACGGCGCTTTCTTGTCTTGAAGGTCTAGATCGCGAGAATGCCATCAAAGCTTTCACACCTTACTTTGTAATGCGCATTGGCGAACTGCCAGTGATTCCGTACCTGCGCCCGGGCGACCCTCAGATTGCTGAAGAACTTGCGCAGCGGGCTAGTGACTACAGAGCTTTCCTCCTGGCGAACCATGGTCCAGTGATCACGGGTACGGACTTTGAAGATGCAGTGGATAACGCAGAAGAGCTAGAAGAGACAGCGAAGCTAGCGTTCATTCTTAAAGACAGCAACATCCGCTACTTAACGGATACTGAGATTCAAGACCTAAAAGGGAGAGGTAAGTAATGGCTAAATTCGCGGCAAATCTGACAATGTTATTCACAGAAGTTCCTTTTCTAGATCGTTTCGAAAAAGCACACCAAGCGGGCTTCAAAGCGGTGGAATACCTTTTCCCATACGCATTCGAAGCGCAAGAACTAGCAAGCAAGATACAGCAGTTTGGTTTTGAGCAAGCGTTATTCAACATGCCTCCAGGTGATTGGGATGCAGGTGAACGAGGTTTTGCAGCTATTCCGGGGCGTGAGGATGAATTTAAAACGAGCGTCGAGACTGCGCTGATGTACGCCAAGGCACTGAACTGTAAAAAGGTTCACGCTATGTCTGGCATTGTTGATTCACGCTTCACTCGTGATCAGCATATTGAAACCTTTATCTCAAACATTCGTTATGCAGCGGATAAGTTTGCCGAACATGGTGTTGAGCTGATGATTGAGCCACTCAACAATCGTGATGTACCGAACTACTTTGTTGCACATCAACGTGAAGCGGTGGAACTCATCAAACAAGTGGCTCGTCCAAACGTGAAATTGCAGCTCGATCTCTATCACGCACAAATTATGGACGGTGATCTGAGTACGTTGATTCGCGATGTGGCGCCATACACAGGCCATATTCAAATTGCTTCTGTGCCTGAAAGGCACGAACCATCGGAAGGCGAACTGAATTACCCACACCTATTCAATGTTTTGGATGACTCTGGTTACCAAGGCTGGATCGGTTGTGAATACAACCCAAGGCATAGCACGCAGCTGGGCCTTAGTTGGGTTAAACCATACCTATAACAATTTTAATTTCTATCCATAAATAACTTGAAACTAATTACAAAAACAAAGGGTCGTGACTATGAATATTATCATAACTGGAGGGGCGGGTTTTCTCGGAACCCTACTTGCCAAATCACTACTAAAAGAAAACAAAGCTGAAAGTATTACTATTGTCGACATTCAAAAGTCGCGCTTAGAGGGCATTGATGACCGAGTCGTTTCTTTAGTCATGGATATGACAAAACGAGAAAATATAGACCAAGTTATTACTGCCGAAACGACACACATTTTTCATTTAGCGGCAATTGTATCGAGCCATGCTGAGCAAGATTTTGATTTAGGTGTAGCTGTAAACCTGACGACCACACAGTTATTGCTTGAGCGTTGCCGTAAAGTAAACCCTAATATTCGTTTTACGTTTGCTTCATCTTTAGCTGTCTTTGGTGGTGATCTTCCGGAAACGATTACACCAATAACAGCACTTCATCCTCAGTCATCCTACGGGACGCAAAAAGCCATAGGTGAGTTATTGGTGAACGACTATGCCCGTAAAGGCTTTGTTAAAGCTGTATCCGTACGTTTACCGACTATTTGTATTCGCCCTGGGAAACCAAACCTTGCCGCTAGCTCTTTCGTAAGCGGAATTATTCGTGAGCCTTTGAATGCTCAAGAATCAAATTGTCCTGTAGACCCTACGCTAAAACTTTGGATATCGAGCCCGTCTAGAGTGGTTGACAATATTCAGTATGCAGGGCTAATGCCTTATGAGCAGTTAAATAATCTGTCCTATAGAACGCTTAATTTACCTGGTATTCAAACTACACCAGCTGAGATGATTCAAACAATGGACACTCTAATGGGTAAACAACTTTCTAATTATATTACTTATGAGCATGATGCGGGTATTGATCGTATTGTGAGTAGTTGGCCACAAAAAATTGATTGTACTAAAGAACTGGAGCTTGGATTTAAAGCAGACAGTAATTTCAAGGATGTATTACAACAATTTATTTCTGTTAACAATATGGAGATTGTCTAATGTTACCAACCTCAGTAATTGGACTAATAGTAGCCGTATCAGTCCTTGTTTTTCTTGTATTACGTACAAAAGTACATGTGTTAATTGCGATGTTAATTGCGGCATGTATCGCAGGTATTATTGGTGGGTTAAGTGTTGACGACACGATTGCGACCGTTAGCAAAGGATTTGGTGGAACATTAGGCGGTATAGGGATTGTCATCGGTCTCGGCGTTATGATGGGGGCTATTTTAGAGGCTTCTGGAGCAGGAGAAAGTATTGCCTATAATTTTATAAAGTGGTTAGGAAAAAAGAAAGAAGAGGCCGCTCTTGCTGTAACTGGCTATATTGTTAGCATCCCAATCTTTGTGGATAGCGCGCTTATCATTCTTTATCCAATTGCGAAGTCTTTGTCAAAAACGTCCAATCGCTCGATTTTAACGCTTACGGTTGCTCTGGCGGGCGGCTTGGTCGTAGCGCATCATGCTATTCCGCCGACTCCAGGGCCTTTGGGCGTTGCTGGTATCTTTGGTGTCGATCTTGCCAGCATGTTAGGTTTTGGTTTGATGATCGCAGCGCCTTGTGTCATAGGTATTGTTTGGTATGCAAGATGGTTAGAAAAGCAGTTTCCTGAATTCATTCCAACCGAACATTTCTCGAAGTCTAGTGAGCAATTGATTAATGATCACAAAGAGTACATTGCAAGTAAAGAAGCGAAAGACCTACCATCTTTAAGTAAATCTATCGCTCCAATTATTATCCCTATTTTACTTATACTTGCGAAATCAGTGATGGGTTTATTAGAGGGGACTTTCGGTTTCGAAGGGCTGACTGCAACAACATTTGGTCAATTTATCGCTTTTATCGGCAGCCCTACTATTGCACTATCAATAGCGACGTTATTAGCGGTTTACACATTGGGTAATAACCTTACCAAAGAAGAAGCGAATGAAAAGATGGAACAAGGAATCTCCACTTGTGGCATCATTTTGTTAGTAACAGGAGCTGGTGGCGCGTTAGGTGCCGTATTGCGTGAAACGGGTGCGGGCGCAGAGATTGCTAACCAAGTTGCAGGGCTTCCTATTTCTGCGGTTATGATTCCATTTATTATTGCGACGTTAGTTCGTATTATTCAGGGCTCTGGTACAGTCTCCATGATAACCGCTGCTTCTATATCTGCCCCAGTTTTAGTAAATATTCCTGACGTTAACCTTTTATTCGCAGCGACGGCAGCTACGATGGGATCTCTATTTGCTGGCTACTTTAATGACTCGCTATTCCATATTGTTAATCGACTAATGGGGGTGACTGAGGTTAAGAAACAACTCATTATTTGGACTATTCCAACAACAATTGCTTGGGCTATTGGTGGTTCATTAGTCATGATTCTTAACTTATTCTTCGGATCTCATGGTTCAATCTTTGATCCCGTGTTACCACTTGCTGTACTTTTGGGATGTGTCGCATTTACAAAATCTTACAGCGCTAAGCACGTCGAATTACAAGAGGTATAAAGGTTTACTTGTACTCTTCCATAAAGTAAAAGCCTATCACAACATGTATTTTTATCAGATGGTTTAGAGATTGTTAATAATATGAACGGCCCTATGTTTGGGCCGTTTTAGTTCTTATAAATAAACTATTTAACTCGAACCGATATAGGTTCCACTTTCAACTTAATCAATATGAAATGGAATTGTTATTTCCCGCTTAGTAAGCGATTACCTATAAAGGATCTATTCGAGTTTAACCCTAGTGACTTTACTCTAGCGAAGTAGGGTTACTTTATATAAGAGTCCAGTACTTTTAATACGACTTCCATATCTTTTTCACGTTGAGTTTTGTCTTCCTCAAGTACAACGTGCTCAAGTAAGTGACCTTTAATTACTTCTCGCATCAAACCATTTACTGCTCCCCGAATAGCGGCAATCTGCTGCAACACATCTTGGCATTCATGCTCTTCTTCCAGCATTTTTTTAAGTCCATTCACCTGACCCTGTATTTTACTGACTCGAGTGTTGAGCTTCTTTTGATCTCTGGTTGTATGCGACATGTCTTATCTTCTTTAAGTTACGGGCCGAGTTATTCTAACTGATAATGTAGCACTCAATTTATACTGGGGGGTAGTATTTAATACTAGGGGGGAGTATAGTTTGCGATAAATTAGAATCAACAACAGAGAACAACAATGGATTTTGTCGCGTTACTACAACAAGGTAATGGGTGGTTCTTTATTCCCAGTGCCATTTTGCTTGGCGCCTTGCATGGTTTAGAACCTGGGCACTCTAAAACGATGATGGCGGCGTTCATTGTCGCGGTGAAAGGAACGGTCAAACAAGCCGTGATGCTAGGTTTAGCTGCCACACTTTCTCACACTGCAATTGTATGGTTAATCGCTGTTGGCGGGATGTATATTAGCCAGAAATTCACCGCTGAAGCGGCTGAACCATGGATGCAACTTATCTCTGGGGTCATTATCGTGACAACCGGCGTATGGATGTTTTGGCGGACATGGAGCGATGAGCGAGCTTGGAACAAAGCTCAGGATCATGCTCGCGACTGGACGACGCAAGTTGTGGATACAGGACATGGGCATGTTTCGCTTTCGATTACAGAGGAAGGGGAGCATCACCGTTTCCAGTTGCGAACACTCAGCGGTAAACCTTTAACTGCTGAAGGTATCAAGGTTTCGGTATCGAGTGATGGTTATCAACCTGCTGATATTTATCACTTTATAGAGCGTGATGGATACTTGGAATCGGCGTCTTGCATTGAAGTCTCTAATGGACTTTCTGTCACTTTGATCATCGGGCACCATGATCATACCCATGACTTTGATGTACATTTCCGTCCTGGGTCTCATTTAGAAAGCGAAGATAAGGAATATCAAGATGCTCACGAGCGCGCTCACGCTTTAGACATTCAAAAGCGCTTTGAGAATCGAGACGTGACGAATGGGCAAATTCTGCTGTTTGGATTAACGGGCGGTTTGATTCCATGCCCTGCTGCGGTAACGGTTTTGCTTATCTGTTTGCAGCTTAAGGCAATGACTCTTGGTGCGACTTTAGTTGTGTCATTCAGTATTGGCTTAGCCTTGACTCTGGTTGCTGTTGGCGTTGTGGCAGCAGTGGGCGTGCAAAAAGCGACATCTAAATGGAGCGGTTTGAATGATGTTGCACGTCGAGCTCCTTACTTATCGGGCGTCTTGATCAGTGCAGTTGGTTTGTACATGGGTATGCATGGATACATATCGCTGACAAGTTAAACTCTGTGGTAAAGATTTTTTTCCTTTCTTTTTTATGGGCAATGGCTTAATGCCTGGGTTTGCATATTTTGCTGCCGATTCTTGATTGAGAATCACTCGATCTGACATCGCTGCCATATCTACAAACCAAGTCATTCTCGCTTCACCAAGCATCTCGGATTACAACCGCTGCGATTGTGGCTCTAATATCTGAACCTGAGATACTAAATGATAAAACGGGAGCACTGACCACAGCGCTCCCGACGGCAAAACGCTAATTAGCACTCTTTTCTTTAATGTTCGATACCAATTTGGTCGCATAGTTAAATTTAACTATGCAAACGTTTCCTTTTGCGTACTCGTCCCTTCGCCAAACCTCGTAGAAATGTGACGTTTTGAAGACTTTTTTTCCTTCTGTCTAAAGTAATCGGGAACCAAGCAGATACATAGTTATAAAGTTATGTCTTGCTCTGCCAAACAGACCCAAAATGCAGTTTGGTTGGTTTTGGAGAAGAAAGGCTTAGCGCTCGATTAATGAGCATCAATTGAATTGTATTGAGACAATTATAATGAAAAGAATCATCTTATTAGCAGTCTGCGCCATGTTTGGTATTGCTGTCGTGGCGAGTATGGCATCAACGTACCTAATTTCGAGTCAGAAAATCGATGACATCATCTTAAACAAATCCCAAGTTCAAGCTGAGTTTCTAGCGGGAAATGCGAGTTATATTTTGGAGAACTCAGCCAATCCAATGCAAGATTTACAATCGCTTGTTGAGGGGCTGAAACAACGTTCAGACGTGAGTTATGCCGTTGTAATTGACCGTAACGTAACGGCAGTAGCCCACAGTGATAAGCACAAGCTGAACAAAACCTATAACGATGAATATACTGTTGAAGGCGCGACGAGAGGTGTTCAACAGTACTCAAAGTGGTATGCCGATGTCCAGAAAGTATGGGTGTTTGACATCATGGCACCAATTTATGTGGATGGTCAGTTATACGGTACTTTTGATATCGGTATTCCTATTACCGAAGTGAGCCAAGCGACGAATGGAATTATTACTTACCAGTTGATCTCTATGGTGGCGATCTTCGTTATGTGTGTTTTGATTCTGTCACTTCTGCTAAATAAACTGATGAGACCGCTTTCTGCGCTTAAAGACGCTCTACAAGACATCTCAAAAGGAGACGGAGACTTAACCGTTCGTTTGCCAGCGAAAGGTAATGACGAAGTCGCGCAAATTTCTTCTGCTTTCAACGTTTTTGTTGGGAAAGTACATGAGATTATTACACAAGTTGTAAATACTGGTGTGGAGCTTAATAGTTCAGCTGTCGCTTTGCGTGGGCAATCTCAACAAGCGCTCACAAGAGGGCAAGAGCAGAACGAGCAAACCATGCTGGTTGTCACATCCATGAACGAAATGATTGCGACGGTCAATGAAATTGCCTCCAATGCTGCCGGAGCGGCAAATGCTGCGAGTGCAGCAAGTAATGAAGCGCAAGATGGCTACACGACGCTAGAAAGAACCAAAACGGCGATGACTAATCTTGAAAACGAGATGAACAGCACTTCCAACATTATCGTGAGTCTTGCTGAAAATACTCAGTCGATTGGTAGTATTCTAGAGGTGATTAGAGGTATTTCGGAGCAAACCAATCTATTGGCTCTCAATGCGGCTATCGAAGCGGCACGCGCTGGTGATGCCGGCCGAGGTTTTGCAGTAGTCGCTGATGAAGTTCGCAACCTAGCGACTAAAACGGCTCATTCTACCGATGAAATTGACAATATGATTCACCAGCTACAAACTGAAGCTCAAAGTGCGGTGAATTCAATGAGTAATAGTAAGACTCTTATTGAAGAAGGAACGGCAGAAACTGAGTTAGCTCGACAGGCTTTAGAAGCAATAGCTGCACAAGTGACGACTATTTCAGATATCAATACTCAAGTAGCAACCGCAACAGAACAGCAATCAACGGTAGCAAACGAAATTAATATGAACATGGATACCGTCAGCCACTCAGTGAAAAGTGCGCTAACAGCGAGTGAGCAACTAGAAGAATCAAGTCAACAACTCGCGGAGCTATCGCGAACACTCGATCGTCACGTAGGAGCGTTTAGAATCTAAACGCCAACTGACCCTCTTTAATAAAAGCCAGTAAATGTTAATTGCTGGCTTTTTTATTTGAAAAAATCGAGTCTCAAATCGCTTAGCGGTGTTTGTCCTTTCTAGACGATAAAACAGAATACGATAAATTAGTTGAGTAAAGCTTAGCTAGGCGTTGAGTTTTGCGTTTTGCTTTAAATGTTCAACAAACATAGATATTTTCTTAGCTACATGTTTTCTTGACGAGTAAAAGGCGTAAAGCACTAAATCCTCAGGTTCGTACTCTAGAGTGACGATTTCTAGCTCACCATTTTTGATCTCATTTTGGCATGACTCAATTGGCAATATTGCGTATCCAAGCCCTAATAACGCGCCATATCTGGCGAGATGACCGCTGTTTACTTTGAATGAAGATTGCACAGTTTGAGTAATATGGCCCCCAACAGGGTTTCTGAATACCCATGGTGCACCATTTACTGCGGTAAGCGTCGTGATGCAGGGAACATGACTTAGATCCGTAATTTTGTAAGGGGTGGCGTATTTCTCAATTAGTTGAGGCGCGGCTAAAATGGCACTGGGCCAGCGTTTTATCTCTCTCGCCACCCAGTTACTGTCTGACAAAGTCCCTCTATGAAAACTCAAAATGACATCAAAGCTGTCAATAACATCATCTTTAGGGTTTAGCGTTGTATCGCAAGACAAAGAGATTGACGGGTATTGCGTGCAAAAGGTGACAACCGCTTTGGCCAGTACAGGTGTGTCTGGCATAAGAATTCGCAGTTCCCCTGTTACCGTGTGCGAGTGGCGCGTTACCGTTTCTAGTGCAGCGTTGAGTTGCTCCAATAACGGACGAGTGCTGCTATAGAGCTCTTCTCCAGCCTCGGTAGGCGTCATTCGCCTTGTTGTTCTATTGAACAACCTAATGTTTAACTTTTCTTCAAGCAGGGCAATGTGTCGGCTGATATTTGATGTTGGTATATTCAAACATTCAGCGGCTCGCTTAAAGCTGTTGTTCTCATAAACACAGTGAAAACTTTTTAACCAGATTTGGTCAACGTTATCAAACATTTCATTATCCCACTTTATTGGATTATCAAGCCAGCATATCGCACTTTATCCCTGTACTAAGTTACATACAATTTTATTTACAAGTTTAAGCGAACAAACAACGAGATATCGCGCTAGAACGTAATCAATAGTGGTGAATTTATGAGCTGGTTAGAACGGTTGTTTGAGAATAAAAATATAATAGGTTCGCGCAAAGCGTCTATCCCTGAGGGCGTTTGGACAAAGTGTCCTGAGTGTGAACAAATACTTTATCGTGCCGCGTTAAAAGAAAATTTGGAAGTATGCCCTAAATGCTCATATCACATGAGAATGGCTGCGCGTCAAAGGTTGCTCTCTTTTCTGGACCATGGAACACAACAAGAGTTGGCAAGTGAGTTGGAGCCACAAGATATTTTGGGTTTTAAAGACTTAAAGCGATATAAAGAGCGAATTGCTTTAGCGCAGAAAACGACTGGAGAAAAAGATGCGTTGGTGGTGATGCAGGGCAAGTTATTGGGGCTGCCTGTTGTTGCGTGTGCATTCGAATTCTCTTTCATGGCAGGCTCGATGGGCGCAGTGGTTGGCGAGAAGTTTGTCCGAGCAATTGAAAGCGCAATTAATACAAAATCTGGGTTAGTATGTTTTTCCGCTTGCGGAGGGGCGCGCATGCAAGAGTCTTTGGTGGCACTAATGCAAATGTCAAAAACCAGCGCCGCGTTAAACCACTTATCTGAGCACAGATTACCCTATATCTCAGTATTGACGGACCAAACTTATGGTGGCGTCTCGGCGAGTTTAGCCATGTTAGGAGACATCAATATTGGTGAACCTAAAGCAAGTATTGGCTTTGCGGGAAGACGGGTCATTGAGCAAACGGTACGTGAAAAGTTACCAGACGAGTTTCAGCGAAGTGAATTTTTACTAGCGCATGGTGCGCTAGATATGATTGTCGATAGACGTGAAATGCGCGATCGCGTTGGCCGCTTACTGGCTAAGTTAACCAACGCGAGGGTGGTCTCAGAATAGGTTGTATTAAAATTAGACTTAGTACTTGCGTTTATTGAGCCGTAATCATTACAAACCGTTCATTTTGCCCCCATCTTGGTTCCGCATTCATTAGGCTGAGATCCAACGCCGTTTGGTATGGGTCAACAGCAAAATGGTTGCTTACTAACCCCCAGAGCATCCAGTTGATTGCGGTTTCATTCTCGGTAAGCTCTTCGAGTGGCGCTTGGAGGAAAAAGTACTCATCTTCGCCATCGTAACCGAGCCGATCATAGATAATGTTGCGTAGCTCTCGATCCAAATCATGTTGGAGGTTGATTGAGTCGTACAGTTGCTCTTCTGTTGGGCCATTCTCATGGTGATAAACATTGCGTTTTGACTCTTTGTGTAAAGTACCTGCGCCAGTTTCAATGCTTACTTTCTTTTGCGAGTGTTGCTCAAGAACTTGAATGATTTCATCCTCTAGTTGATCGAGTTTACTCAGCAAAACTTGATTGTTTATGTCACCAGCGGGGGAGGCCATCGTTTGGAAGGCTTTCACTCTCTCGTAGACTGCTTTCCCGTGAGGAAGGGCTGCAAAACACTGTTCTTGGAGCGCTTCATTGGCTTGCCAAATGCCCGAGTAGAGCTCGTAATCATGTGTATATGGTGGAAGCTCTTCAGTATCTTCCCCTAATAATTCTCGCCAGTGCTTTTGCCACTGTTCTTCTTTTGCGTGTTTTACACGCGCGTATTGCTTAACCCAGCGGTTACGAAGTTTTACCCCAAAAATGGCAAGTCCCCATGGAGCGAGCAAATAAAAATAATAGTGAGAAGAGTTATCCCAAAAGTAACCGTAAACGTAAACACCAAAAGCAAGCACCCAAGTTCCAATAGTACAAGCAATAACCCCGGACATTATTGATGATTGGCGCTTTGTTTCTCTTAATGTATTACCTTCAGAACATAACCAAAAAATGCCGCCAAAAACAAAGGCAAACGTTGTCATGAAGTAGGCAATCCCCGCTCCCCAAAATCCCCAAAGTGACATGTATTATCCCTAGCCAAATATCTGCTTTATTCACTCATCAATGACTGGAGGAGTAAATGTGTTTGATTTGGCGGAGAATTTACCATTAGTGCCAACCTTTTGATATGCACTCTGTGACTTATTGGGAATGAGTCACAAATAAAAATAGATGGTATCAAGCATCAAAATTTAATTTAGAACCTTTGATTGTCGTGAACTCTATCTGGAAGAGTTAAGGGGGGCGTTTAAGGGCAATTTTCCTCATAAAGTCGTTATTTAGAAAAAGGTAAATTAATGTTTTTATTGATAATTGTGAGTTTTTTTGGAGTGGGATTGCTCCCATTTAATTAGAGTAAAAGACCTATTTTTGGGAGCGGTTTCATAAATTTTATGACACTGATTTCACTGTTTGAGCTGTAAAGAATATAAACCCCCACTCAATGTATGTTAATAATCAATGAGTGTTGTTATGTCTCATATCCGTTTTTTCCCGCGCCATCGTTTGGCGCTTGCTTGTATGCTAGCGAGTGTGTCTGGCTTCTCTTTTGCACAAAATCAGTGTGCTGTTGCTGATTTACAACAATCGCGAGATCTGGCTACTGCCGTTTCTGGTGCTGAGTATGATTGCTACCACGCTTGGTTTTCAGCACCTTCAGAAACGCTGAATGATATCTATAGTGAAGCGAGCCTAAGCCGTATCCAAGTCGCGCTGGATCAAGAAATCGCTCGCTATCGTGGTGAAGCAGATCAAGCTCGTATTCTAGAGAACCTAGGCGAATTTATTCGAGCGGCCTACTACGTTCGCTACAACGCTGGTACTGGTACACCTGAGTTTTCGCAAGCGTTGAGTCAGCGTTTTGCTCAGTCGACGAACCTATTCCTAAACAATCCTCATGCTTTGGATCAAGGTCGTGAACAAGTTGGTGCAATGAAGAGCCTGACTTTGATGGTTGATAACGTTAAGCAGTTGCCGCTGACCATGGATAGCATGATGGCCGCGTTGATGCACTTTAATCGTGAAACCGCGCAGGACACGCAATGGGTCGATGGTTTAAACAACTTGTTCCGCTCTATGGCAGGCCATGCGGCGAACGATGCGTTCTACCGATACATGGCAAACAATACTCACCATATTGATACGTTGGTGAAATTCGCATCTGATAATGCTTGGGCATTAGATACGGATGCAAGCTTTATCGTTTTCAATGCATTACGTGAAACTGGTCGTTTGCTCGCGAGCCCAGATCAGGAGACCAAACGCAAAGCATTGGCAGTAATGCAACAGGTGATGCAGCGTTATCCACTGGGTAGTGAGCATGACAAACTATGGCTTGCTGCCGTTGAAATGATGAGCTACTACGCACCAGAAGGCCTAAATGGTCTGAATATTGAGCAAGCCAAGCAAGATTTAGCTGCACGTGTAATGCCAAATCGTTTTGAATGTCAGGGACCTGCCATTATTCGCTCTGAGGATCTGACCGATGCTCAAGCAGCGAAAGCGTGTGAAGTGCTAGCGGCAAAAGAAGCCGACTTCCATCGAGTTGCGAATACGGGTAATCAACCTGTCGCTGATGATTTGAATGATCGTGTTGAAGTGGCGGTATTCGCGAGTAACACTAGTTACGTTGATTACTCTTCATTCCTATTTGGTAATACAACGGACAACGGTGGTCAGTACCTAGAAGGTGACCCTTCAAAAGCGGACAATACTGCGCGTTTCGTCGCTTATCGCTACGCGAATGGTGAAGATCTCTCTATCTTGAACCTAGAACATGAATACACGCACTATTTAGATGCACGATTTAACCAATACGGTTCGTTCAGCGATAACTTGGCTCATGGTCATATTGTTTGGTGGCTAGAAGGTTTTGCTGAATACATGCATTACAAGCAAGGTTACCAAGCTGCGATTGAGCTGATTGCAGATGGTAAACTGAGCCTTTCCACTGTGTTTGATACCACGTACTCTCACGATACCAATCGTATCTATCGTTGGGGTTATCTAGCTGTTCGATTCATGTTAGAAAATCATCCACAAGACGTCGAAAGCTTGTTGGCATTGTCGCGCTCTGGCCAGTTCGAACAATGGGCACAGCAGGTGACGTCTTTAGGTCAACAATACGATGCTGAGTTTGAACGTTGGTTGGACACATTAAAAGTGGAACCTGAGCAACCTGATACAGACCCAGAAGAGCCAACAGAACCAACAAGCCCTGAAGCACAAGTGACTGAATTGACGGCGAACCAAAGCCTTCAGCTCAGTGGCGAAGCATACAGCGAAAAACTGTTCTACGTTGATGTTCCAGCCAACACCGTTAACTTCAATGTATCTATTGAGGGTGCGGGTGATGCGGATCTTTACATGAGCTACAACAAAGTCGCGCATTACTATGATTTCGAAATGAGTCAATATGCTGATGGCAGCAATGAAGAGATTGTGTTTGAACCAGAGCAAGATGGTTACGTTAAAGCGGGTCGTTACTACATCAGCTTAACTGGACGTGATAGCTATGACTCAGTGAATCTTGTGGCTGCGTTAGAAGTGGAAGCGCAAACACCGCCAACCCAGGTGCAAGATGATTTAGCACCTGTGGTATTAGAGTCTGGTGAAGCCAAAATGCTTACCGTTCACAAGCAGCGTTATGCAGCAGTTTATGTGCCTGAAGGTGTTGAAGAGGTTCGTGTATGGCTAACGGCTCACTCTCAAACTGGTAATGTCGATCTATACGCGAGTAGGGAGCATTGGCCTACAGTAGAGCAGCACGAGTATGCGTCCAACTATGCAGGCAGCAATGAATACCTTGCGATTCCTGTTACTGAAGCAGGGTACGTGCACTTCGCTCTTCAGGCTCCAGAGCAAGGCGATGACGTTGAAATGCTAGTGCACTTCAACTAAAAAATTCGATTGACTAAAGTCGAGATAAAACGTCGCTGATACAGCGACGTTTTTGTTTATATCGGACACGATTATAAACAAACAGCGGCGAATGCTAGTTAATCGGCTGATCTATCGAGTTATCAGTTGCCCTTTTTCTAAACGGCTTTAGGTTTGTATTGCAATTTACCGCGCACATAAACTTTTTTAGCGACGCGTTCTGTGACCTAGCTTCTGATTTGTGCTTCCCAAATGGATACAATATATATGCACCCCGTGCAATAAAGTGAAAAGGGAAAGACATGAAAACGCTTATTTATGAAACGTTGATTAGCCTTGCTAACCAAGAACCAGAACAACATGCAAGAATCCGACAAAATCTCTATGAACAGTTGGATCTGCCGTTCGATAAGCAGCTGGCTTTGTATTCTTGTGCCCTTGGTCCTGCAAGTTCAGGCAAGTTGGAGAGCAGTCAAGGCATTAACAACGCGGTAGATTGCGCGGTTAAACTGCTTGAAACTCCTGAGCGCTAATTCACTCGTTGTTTTAATCACGGCCCGAACCCCAAGGGCCGTTTTTAATTGCGGTTAAATTGATTTCAACGTCGTTATTACTCTGCTCTTTCCGCTAGCACTTCTTTGAATGCAAACATGCCGTTTAATGCCGCGGGAAAACCTGCGTAGACGGACATCTGCAAAATGATCTCTTTAATCTCATCCTCGCTACAGCCTACATTCAGCGCTGCATTTAAGTGCACTTTTAGTTGCGGCGCGCAATTCCCCATTGCCGTTAGCGCGGCGACGGTTGCGATTTCTCTCGATTTTAGGTCTAAGCCCGGGCGAGCATAAATATCGCCAAACGGATACTCAATGGTGTACTGAGCTAAATCTGGACAAATATCTTGTAAGGTTTCGATGACATTATGACCAGCGTCGCCATCAATTTGAGAGAGTAGTTCTAATCCTTTGTTAAAGCGTGATTGTTCCATCGGTATGTTCCTAGTGAATAAACGTAAACACACCTTAATCGTTAGAGTTAACTCTAAGTCAACGAACTTTTCCGCTTTTATACAAGGCAATTTTTTCTTCTAGAGCCGATAAGTGCTTTTTCTGTTGCTCAATGTGGCGTTTGAGGTTTTCTTGGTGTTGTTCTAACAGGGCTTGACGTTGTGGTACAGATTGAGAGCCGACTTCCCTTAATTTGGCATATTCTAGAATCTCTTCAAGTGGCATTGCAGTTTCTTTTAAACGTTTAACAAAGCTTATCCAGTTTAGATCTTTCGAACTATACATTCGATGTCCACTCGCGTTTCTATGGACATGTTTAAGTAAACCGATTTTTTCATAGTATCGAAGAGTATGAGCAGATAGCCCGACGAGGTCAGAAAATTCTTTGATATTCAATATTATCCTCCAAGGTAGAGCATACCCCCATAGAGATAAGCTAAGTTTCGCATTTTGAAGTCATTTCGGGACAGATACAAACAGAAATCTTTAGTCTTTTAACACTAGGTATGGTGATTTACTGGATTTTTGAAACGCGCCAAACGTGATCCACCTGCCAGTTTCGTTTTATTAACAATTGATTACTCAACGGGTTGGCTTGGCTATTTTTATCCTTTGGGCCTATTTTAGGGCGTACATAGGTCTTATGTTCTATCTTTTTAAATTGAAGTTTTTGCTAAGCAAAACAATGTTTTAGGTCTGTGTTGGGCTATTTGGGTTGTATGTTGTGTGCCCGTTATTCACTCAGAACGATTTATCGCTGTGCAATGGATGAGTCGCTACGCCTTCGATTTCAGCCTTGAGTTAGTGCTAAAAGGGTGAGTGCCTCTGATGAATAGCTTTTATAATTTCGATTATTGAATTCACTCACAAAAAAATGCAAACAAGTAATCGTGAGTGGAAACGAGCAGGAGAACAACATGAGTGGCTCACAGGAAACACAATCATTCGGTGCAAACGTTATCTTACATGCGTTTGATTGGAAGTATGCTGACATTGCCCAACGAGCAAAAGAAATCCGCGAGCTTGGTTATGGCTCTGTGTTGGTTTCGCCACCAATGAAAAGCGCACACGATGAGCGCTGGTGGCAGCGTTATCAACCACAGGATTATCGTGTTATCGATAATGCCTTGGGTGATACCAAAGATTTTATTCATATGGTTCGTGAACTGGAGCAAGTTGGTGTGTGGGTTTATGCCGACGTAGTGTTTAACCATATGGCAAATGAGGCCCACCTTCGCAGAGACCTTCAGTACCCAAGACAAGAGGTCTTGGAGGAATACCAGAACAACAAACAGAAATATCAGTCGCTAGCGTTGTTTGGCGATCTATCTCAACCACTTTTTGATGAAGAGGACTTTGTTGAAGCATTCGGCATCAAAGACTGGAAAGATAAGTGGCAGGTTCAAAACGGACGTATCACAGGTGGACCAACCGATCCTGGCTTGCCAACTCTTCGTGTTTGTGACCATGTCGTTGAGCAGCAGCGAGCGTACCTAAAAGCGCTGAAAGCTATTGGTGTGAAAGGTTTTCGTATTGACGCTGCGAAACACATGACGTTAGAGCATCTTAAGCGTGTTTGGACAGACGACATCACGCGGGATGTGCATATATTTGGTGAAATTATTACCGATGGCGGTGCGACGGAAGAAGAGTATCAGCTGTTTCTTGAGCCGTATCTACAGGAAACTCGCCTAGGTGCGTACGATTTCCCTTTGTTCTCAACCATGTTTAAGGCGTTTGCTAAAAAGGGCAGCTTCAAGTCTCTGATTGATCCCTATTGTTTTGGTCAGGCTTTGTCCCCCGGTCGTGCGATTACATTTGCTATCACACATGATATTCCTAACAATGATGTCTTTCTTGATCTCATCATGGACGAGGAAAACGAATGGTTAGCTTATGCCTATATTCTAGGCCGAGATGGTGGTGTGCCGTTGATTTATACCGACTTAAACACCAGCGGTATTAAAGGCAAAAATGGTCAGCCAAGATGGCAGGGTGCATGGAGCGATCCGAGTATGGCAAAAATGATCCAGTTCCATAATATGACGCATGGCGAGCCGATGAGTGTTCTTGAAGGTAACGATGACATGCTCGTACTTAAGCGAGGTGACAAAGGTATTGTGGTGCTTAATAAATCACAGCGTCAACAGTCTTTGACATTAAAAATCGATGGTAATTGGGTTGATTTGATGACAGAACAAATCATTCCAACTGACGGTAAGTTAATCGTACCATCTAAGTCGTCAATGTTACTCGTCGCGAACTAGAAGATGTACACACCGAGGTTAGCAATTTCGGTGTGTATGTTTTTCATCGTCATTCACGTTCTGCTGAAATTCAATATAAACTCAAACTCTCTCGTTTTTGCTAGAAATTTATGAGCACTCGTTAACGCAACATTCTGCTTTTAAAAAACCAATTACGTCATCTAAGCACTGATATTCTGCAACACAAAAAAGGGTTCTACCCTCACGGCGCTGGGTGAGAAGACCGGCTGAAGCAAGGCTAGAGATATGATGAGAGAGAGTGGATGCTGGAATGCCAAGCTTTTCTTGTACGCCGCCTACCGCGATACCTTTGTATCCCGCTTTGACGACTTCTTTGTAAATACTTAAACGAGTCGGATGCCCTAACTCTTTTAGTGCTTTAGCAACGGCTTCAAGCTCCATACTGACCTCTAAAGAATGACCACAGTAATTTTGTTTCGATAATAGGGAAAGTCTCGGTAAATGCCAACTATTACGATCTCAGAACAATTTAAATCAGATGAGATTCATACTGGCTCATGCCTTCATGGCAACAATTGTCTGTTCTAATGAGACAGATCAATCTTCATTATTATTTCACGCCACGTTCAAAATCCCTCGTCTACACTCAATGTTGAGTTGTCAGTTGGCAGACCAAGGAGGCGGCCATGATTGCGGTTCATAGAGATTATTGTTTGTCTAACAGTTCGGAGTTACATGCCCACGTTAAAGTCAATCCTGTCGGTAAATTAGAAGTTGAGATTGTTGAACTTCAAGAGCGCCACACCACAGAGTTTGATGATTTGTCTTTTGAGAGTCGTGGGTGTGAAACTCGAATCTGTGGTAAAGAAGACACAACTCCGTGGCAGTTCAATCTTGCAGTTACTGATGCGTTAGAGCTTTCTCATTTAGTGGAAGAAGCAAACGAAGAGTATGAGATTTTAATGAATGATCTTATGTAATATCGAGAAGATCATTTTATCCTGCACGGCGTGTGGCTCTGTACTGAAAAAATAAAAACCTCCCAAGCGGGAGGTTTTTAATATGGAGTGCGTTATCGTTGGATAGGCTCTTCTCTTGGTGGTGTTAGCTCTTGGACGTTATCTTCATTAAAGTCATCTGCGTAACCTTTAGGTGGCGGTGTCCAACCACGTTCTGACCGCGATAGTTTGTCATGACGATCTTTTTGCATCTCTTCCGCCATTTTCTCCTCTAACTGAATAAACAGTTGTCGGAAATTGTTGTCATAGCGTTCACCTTCAGAATCATCTTCCCAAGCTTTGTAAAGTATTTCTGACTTACGTGCTTCAACACGCTTATATGTCGCCTTCTGTTGTTCAACAAAGAAGGGGTGAATGCCAAGGGCTTTCATTGTGTGACCGCCCATCTCCAATGCAGAATGGTAGGTCTCTGATTCAATAATATCAGCCCCCGCTTGACGCAAAAGATAGCCATGTCCACGGTCAAAGGCACGTGCAATCACTGTTACTTTTGGGTACGTGTGCTTAACGTACTTCACCAGTTCTACACTCGATTCTTGGTTATCAATCGCCACAACCAACGCAGCGGCGTGCTCAATGCCGGCTGTATGTAGCATATCTGGTCGAGTCGCGTCGCCAAAATAGGCGCGAGTGCCAATCTGGCGCATGTTATCGACTTGGTCAGATTGATGGTCAAGTACCACGGTAGTCACGCCGTTTGATACCAATAGGCGATTCACTATTTGTCCAAAGCGGCCGATGCCGGCGATGATCACCGTGCCTGTTTCCTCAATCGTATCGCTTTCGCGTTCATTTGACTGGCTTTCAAAGCGCGGCAGAATCACTCTATCAAACAGAATAAACAAACCTGGTGTCAGGAACATCGAAATCGCAACCACTAACGCAAGAGTTTGTGAGAGTTCAAATGGGATGACGTGGTTTTGCACTGAAAAGCTTAGAAGCACAAAGCCGAATTCACCTGCTTGAGCCAAGCTTAGAGTAAACAGCCAGCGGTTGCTGCCTTTCACCCTAAATATCAGTGCAAGAATAAACAGCACCAAGGCTTTCAAAACCATCACGCCAATGGTCAATGCCATGACCAACCAGAAATCACCAAAAAGGACCGAGAAGTTGATCCCTGCGCCAACGGTAATAAAGAACAGACCTAACAATAGACCTTTAAATGGTTCGATATTGGATTCTAACTCGTGGCGGAATTCACTGTTCGCCAATACAACGCCAGCCAAGAAGGTTCCTAAGGCAGGAGATAAGCCCACTAAACTCATTAGTGCAGCGATACCAATGACAAGCATGAGTGCAGTTGCGGTAAAGATTTCTCGCAAACCAGAGCTAGCCACATAATTGAGCAGAGGTCGACTTAAAAAGTGTCCACCAACGACGACGATTGCAATCGATGCTGTGATTACGATGCCGTATGCCCAGCCTGGCAATCCCGCAACGAGGCTTAATTCTTCATGGTGCGCTGCGGCTGTTTGAGCCGCGGACTGTGCCTGTTCAATTAATTCAGGTAAGGCCAATAGAGGAATGAACGCCAACATTGGTATCACTGCAATATCTTGAAAAAGCAACACGGAGAAAGCGTTTTGTCCACCTTCCGTCTTCGTTAATCCTTTTTCGCTAAAAGTTTGCAAAACAATCGCAGTAGAAGAGAGGGCGAAGATCAAACCTATGGCTAAGGCTATGGTCCAAGGCTGGTCAAAGTACAAGGCAATACCCATAATCGCCGCGACGGTACCACCGACTTGCAGACCTCCTAAACCCATTAAGCGATTGCGCATCGCCCACAACATTTTGGGTTCGAGCTCTAAACCAACGAGAAACAGCATCATCACCACGCCAAACTCGGCAAAGTGCTGGATTGTTGTTGTTTCTTCACCGACTAAACCGATAATTGGGCCAATGACCACACCTGCGATGAGATAGCCTAAAACGGACCCAAGTCCCAAACGCTTAGCAAGTGGGACTGCAATTACAGCAGCAATCAAATATACGAAGGCTTGTAAGAATATCCCTGTCATGAAGCCTCCTTAATGAGCTCTGGCAATGCGCTGTTAAGCTTGATTAATGACGCCGCAGCTTCAACATCCAACCTATCTTCGACTAAAGCTGTTAGCAGGCTCTTGTACCGCTCAACATGACGAGGGATTCGCCCTTCTTCATCTGCTGTACGTGCGCCAAACATCGCGAGAGGGGCAATGTAGTTCATGCCTGTCAGTGCGGACATTTGTTCAATAGGCGCAAGCAGTTGACGAATCGTAAAGTGGTTGTAGCCTTCTGCCTTATAAGCTTCTTCTTTACCCCCTGCAGACAGCACACAAAGCATGGTCTTACCTTGCAGTGCTGTGCCATCTGTACCGTAAGCAAAGCCATATTCCAAAACCAGATCTTGCCACTCTTTTAAAATCGCAGGCGTTGAATACCAATATAGTGGGAATTGGAAAATCACCACGTCATGCTCACGTAAGCGTTGCTGCTCACGGTCGATATTAATATCGAAACGAGGGTATTCGCCATAGAGATCAACACATGTCACGCCTTCAATTTTTTGAGCTTCTTTGAAAAGTGGAGTATTCACTTCTGAACGATGCTGGGAAGGATGAGCAAAGAGAATGAGTACTTTTTTATTTGCCATAGGGATCCTTGCTATCTAAATAACCATGCCCAGTAGGAGCGCGGGTTGGTTAGAAAATGTAACTCATAAATGATCGCCAAGCTAGTTTGGAAAACGGTTTAAGCTGTTTCAATATCAATAAAAAACCACCAAATAAATTGGTGGTTTTGGGAAGCGTTACGTTTTACTAATCATGAATAGGGACGACTAGAATATCCACCGGTGACTTGTTAATTAAGTGTCTGGAGTAAGAAATAATCTTGCTCCAGAAATCTTGGTGGTGACCACAAATCAGAAGATCCACTTCTTGCTCTTTAATGGTGACCTCTAATTTATCAGCCAAGTCGCCAGTACCTACGAAGAAATGTTTAAGTGGGTAATCCATGTAATCACTAAATGTTTTTAAACATTCCATTGAATGCTCATTCAACGGCCTTTGATCCGGGTTTTCTTTGATGTCTACAAGCTCACGATAGATTTCTCCGTGCGTACCATCAATATGAATAAAGGATATATCGGAGTCGAGATAGTTTGCCATTGATACCGCTCTGTCGATAAGCACGGTGCTTTCATCTGACAGTTCGAGTGCAACAAGGATATGTTTGTATTTCATAACCACGCCCTTATGTGGATTATCTTTACTCTAAGCATAGTATGGCTTGGATAAAAATTGTGTTGCTAAGATCTCGAAATTGTTCAAAGACTTGTTAAAAAGTTAATGTGATATAACAACTTACTGTGAAACTTTCTTTTTGTTCACATTTGGTTAGAAAGCTTGCTTTTTGAACAAAAAAGCGGCTACACTCTGTGCATCATTTCTCTAGGAGATTACGCCAACATGAAGAACTAAACCTGTCATCCATATTTTTACTTATTTTTTGGATCTGCAGGGTTAGTAGGCGTAGCTCACTTTCCGATATTTCTTTGCAACAAGACGACTTTTTGATTTGACGTATATCGTCGAGCTTTACATAGAGCTTAATGCGTTTGTGCACGCGTTTTGTTGCCATTTCAAATCATAGCTACGGCTGTTGTCCCTGTCATACAGGAGGCAAATTATGCCAGTTTTACAAGCTTTTAATGTTAGCCATCAGTTTGATAATGGCGATACGCTATTCCAGTCTATTTCTTGTTCCATGACTAAACGACGTGTTGGTTTGGTTGGGCGCAATGGCATCGGCAAGTCGCTTTTGGCTTCCATTTTAGCGGGAGAAATTCAGCCTGCCAGCGGTGTTGTGACTGCTCCCTCTTCTTTCATGATGTATCGCCAGCAGCCGTCTGATCTGCTTTCAGGTCAGCAATCGATCGCCCAATTTCTGGGAACAGACTCGGCCTTACATGCTTTGAAGCAGATTGAACAAGGTGATGTTTCTGAACATTGGTTCGAACTGGTTGGCGAACAGTGGGATATTGAACTGAAACTCAAACAGCAGCTTGCTGCGATGGGCTTGCCGCAAGACCCTGATTTCTCTTGTGCTCGGCTCAGTGGTGGTCAGTTGGCGCGTTTGCAGTTATGGCAGTTATTTGAAAACGAAACGGATCTTTTGATTCTCGATGAGCCATCCAATCACCTCGATACCGAGGCGAAACAATGGCTGATAGAGTCTATGACGCATTTCAGCGGTGCGATTTTACTCATCAGTCACGATCGTGAGCTGCTGCGAGAGATGGAGGAAATTTGGGAGCTATCGGGCCTAGGTTTACAGGCTTTTGGTGGAAATTACGATGTGTACGCCGAGAAAAAACGCACTGAACTGCAAGCGGTCGAGAGGCAGTTAGCGCAAGTCGATAAACAGAAAAAACGGTTAGCCGAGCAAGCCCAGAAAAATCGCGAAAAAGCAGACCAACGCGCCGCGCAAGGGAACAAACTGCGCAAAGACGGCAGTCAGCCCAAAATTTTGCTTGATGGAAAAAAGGATAGCGCGACCGCCAGCGCTTCAAATCGCAATAAGAATGAGCAACTCAGACAAGCGCATTTACAAGCCAAAGAACAGGCGTTGCAATCGCGACATGAGCAACTCAAGGCGCAAAAGCTTTATCTTACAGATAATCCGAACCGTTCGCGAAAAGTGTTGTCGATACAAGAAGGTATATTACCTTTTGGGAATTCTACGCCTATCACGTTGCAGATTTTTGCGAACGACAAAGTCCATCTCAAAGGGAGAAATGGCTGCGGAAAATCAACCTTGTTAAAGACGTTGCTTGGCGAGTTATCGTTGCAGAGTGGTGAGTTGCAAGTGAATACGCCTTTGTATTATCTCGACCAACATTTTGGTGCAGTGAATCCAAATCTTTCGTTACTTGAGAACGTAATGGAGAGCTGCCAAGAGATGACGGAAAGTGAAGCGAGGACCTTATTGGCCGGGATCGGTTTTCGTCGAGATGCAGTGTTTCGATTGGGGCGCCTACTGAGCGGTGGCGAGAAGATGAAGCTCGCGATGCTGATAGTCAGCCACCAAAATTCTCAGCCTTTGCTGCTGCTTGATGAACCAGATAACCATCTCGACCTCGAGTCAAAAATAATGCTTAGTCAGGCGTTAAATGTATACAAAGGTGGATTTGTTCTGATTAGTCACGACCAAGATTTCGCTTCTGAGTCTGGGGTTTTGCGCCAAATCGAGCTGACTTAGACGAAAGAGAGTAAACGTCATCGTAGCTCTTCAGTATTGTTCCCAAGTTCTACACTTCCACTTACTAGTTTGTAGAACTGGAAGTAAATGAGGGAGTTAGGATGGCTTTCACAACTCGTTTAATGAAATTAGATTCATTTTGTCGATATATAGTAGAGTTCTGATGTATTGCACAAAAAGACAACAGAAAAATAAAAAGGAATTTCATGAAAAAGAACACCCTAGCACTCACAACGGCTCTCGCACTCGGAAGTGTGTTGTCTGTGGCGTATGCAAATGAAGCGGCGCAATCGTCGGTTGAACAGGTAACCCTGAAAACCATCACGTATCCAACTACACAAAAAGTGGATGTTGTCGATGACTACTTTGGTACAAAAGTGAGTGATCCTTATCGCTGGTTGGAAGACGATCTCAGCCCAGAAACCGCAGAATGGGTTAAGGCACAAAATGCAGTGACGTTTGATTATCTGTCGAAAATCCCTTACCGCGAGCAGATTGAAGAGCGCATCACTAAGCTCATGGACTACGAAAAGCAAAGCCAACCGTTCAAAGAGGGTAAGTTCACTTATTTCTACAAAAATGACGGGCTACAAAACCAAGATGTGCTTTATCGGCAGTTAGGTGATGGCGAAGCAGAAATTTTCCTCGATCCAAATACTTTTAGTGAAGATGGCACCACATCGTTAGCGGGAGTGAGCTTTTCACGTGATGGTTCTTTGGTTGCATACAGCATTTCGGAAGGCGGTAGCGATTGGCGCAAAGTCATTGTGTTAGACACAGAAACCAAAAAGCCCGTCGGCGAAACGCTGGTGGATATTAAGTTCAGCGGCATCAGTTGGCTCGGCAATCAAGGTTTCTATTACTCAAGTTATGACAAGCCAAAAGGGAGTGAACTTTCCGCGAAGACAGACCAACACAAGCTCTACTTTCATAAACTAGGGACGAAACAAAGTGAAGACCAATTAATTTTCGGTGGTGTAAAGGACGAAAAGTATCGCTACGTTGGGGGTTACACGTCGGAAGATGAACGCTACTTGTTTATCTCAGCCAGCGTATCGACGTCGGGCAACAAACTGTTCTTCAAAGACCTGAGTAAGCCAAATAGCTCGCTCAAAACCATTTTAGATAACACCAGTTCTGATACTTGGGTGATAGACAACCAAGGCACGAAACTGTACTTGGTTACGAACCTTAATGCGCCGAACAAACGCGTCGTGACGGTGGATGCAAGTCAGCCGCAGCCCAAAAACTGGAAAGATTTGATTCCTGAAACAAAGAACGTGTTACGTGTTTCTACCGCGGGTGGCAATTTGTTTGCGAGCTATATTGTTGATGCGATCTCGATGGTGAAGCAATACGACATGAACGGCAAACTCATCCGAGAAATCAAATTGCCTGATATTGGCAGCGCATACGGTTTCTCGGGGAAAAAAGAAGAAACCGAAGTCTACTACTCTTTCACCAACTACAAGATGCCAAGCACTACCTATCGTCTGAACATCAAAGATGGTGATAGCGAGGTGTACTACAAATCTAAAGCGCCATTTGACCCTGTTTTGTATGAATCTCGCCAGGTGTTTTACACCTCAAAAGACGGAACAAAAGTGCCGATGATCATCACCTATAAAAAAGGGACACTGATGGACGGCAGTGCACCAACCATCCTATATGGTTATGGCGGTTTCAACATTAGCCTCACGCCATCTTTTAGCCCGACACGTGCGGCTTGGTTAGAGCTTGGTGGTGTTTACGCGGTAGCGAACATTCGTGGTGGTGGGGAATATGGCAAAGAATGGCACAACGCTGGCATTCAAATGCAAAAGCAAAATGTGTTTGATGACTTTATTGCGGCGGCTGAATACCTAATTGATGAAAAGGTAACGTCATCAAACAAGTTAGCCATTAACGGTGGATCGAATGGTGGCTTGTTAGTGGGGGCCGTTATGACGCAACGTCCGGAGCTATTTAAAGTGGCGCTGCCAGCAGTCGGCGTACTGGATATGCTGCGTTACCATACTTTTACCGCAGGTGCTGGTTGGGCGTATGACTACGGTACGGCAGAGCAAAGTAAAGAGATGTTCCAATATCTGAAAGGTTATTCGCCAGTGCACAATGTAAAAGCGGGGGTGGAATATCCAGCAACATTGATTACAACGGGTGATCATGATGACCGTGTTGTTCCTGCTCACTCATACAAATTTGCTGCTGAGTTGCAATCGAAGCAAGCGGGTTCAAATCCGACCTTAATTCGCATCGAAACCAATGCAGGACATGGTGCAGGCACACCAACGCGTAAAATAATTGAGACAAATGCAGATATTTATAGTTTTGCACTGTTCAATATGGGAATAGAGAAACTGCAATAGTGCGAATTGTTTGCGTTTTAGTTATCGAAACGCATCGGCGCTTTATCGCTCGATAATAAAAGGGAATCACAGAGAGTGACTCCCTTTTTATTTATTATAGGCCTACTATTCTAATCTGATGCTAGGCTAATCAAACTAAGGTTTTTTAAATTATTATAATGTTCTAATTAATCTGAAGAGTGTTGTACGATCGAAATGAAACATTGATCGCGATCACCTAAATCCATTGCACTCTCTATTTATATGGTAAAATTAATTAATCATTTGTTCTAATGATAATTGAATTTTCATAAGTTTTAATATTTCCTTCTTCATTGGTATTACCAAATTTCAAGTTATATAAGATATAAGTAGCGGTGATTGAACTTTTACGATGCTTTATTTTATTTTAATTAAAACGTCGAATGTTTCGTCATTATTGAATTTGCTTTGATAATTTATGTTATCCAAAGCGAGTTGTGTTGCTTGCTATTTATGATGACCTCATGACGTGAATAATTTTATAATCATTAAAATGGATACAGTTTTATGAATTTAGTGAAACCGTCTGTTGCCATTATGGTTGCAGCCCTACAACTCGCGTCTTCTGCCTATGCGCAGACAAACAATAACGAAGAACTACAAGATATGTCTGACCCACTTGCGGTATACACCCAAGCTGGCTTTGGTATTACTGATAAAGGCGCGAACATCAAAATCGGTCAAACTTACCAATCTAGCCAGCCTGGTACCATGGCGATGAACATCATTGAAATGAAAGGCATTGGTGGTGAGCTATTTGGCATTCGCGACAATGACGATCCAATATATGCCAACGTTGATGACAGCATTGACTCTTTCCGACTACGTAATTTCCAAGTAGAAGTCGCAAAAGGTCTAGGCCGTCAATTAGATGTAAACTACGACGTTGATAACGATAAATTAGATGCATCTTATAGCTTTATTCAAGGTCTACCTAAGTTTGGTATGTTGCAGCTATTTCCTTTAGCTGGTGCGGGTGTCACTATTGCTAATGATTTTAGTGGTGATGACAAAGGTTATGAAATTCCAGGTACTTTCACTGTTGTGGGTATGTACTCAAAAATTGAATTAACCGATAAAATCTGGATTAACTACAACCCAATGTATATGCATACGTTGTCAGGGTCTAGTCAATATAAAGATACTTATTACGCGGGTGAAGATAATATCTTGACTCATGAGTTTGCGTTGTCTTATCAAATTAATCCTCGCGCAAATATTCGTTACTTTGCAAACTGGAATGAGCACGTTAATTTCTGTGATGGTGATCACCGTATCGAATTTAACTACCAATTCTAACTCCCTCGTTTATTTCCAGAATATAAAGTGTGTTTATCCATATATTTAAATATTTAGGCTAGGGCACTTTCTAAATAAAGTAGGTTTATCATGAAAGCCAAATATAAATTTGCGTTGGTATCTATTGCTATATCTTCTGCATTACTATCAGGATGCAAAACTGGCGATATCGCAACGAAAACAGCCCAAGCACCCTCTGTTGAAACCGTTACCCTAACCGAAACAAAAATCACTCCTTATCATACTTTTATCGGTCGAACTGAAGCGGTAAATGACGTTGATATTATGCCGCGAGTCGGTGGCGAATTAACCGCGATTCATTTTAAAGATGGCGATATGGTCGAAAAAGGCCAATTGTTGTTTGAAATCGACGACCGTTCTTACAAAGCGGCACTGGCGTATGCAAAAGCGTCGTTGCAAAAAGCAAAAGCACAACTCGTTCAAACTACGCGTGATGCAGAACGTGTGAAGAAACTCATCAAAGATAAAAGCATCAGTGAGCAGCAATACGATGACGCCATTGCAGCGCACGCCGCAGCGATTGCTTCGGTAGAAGAGGCGAAAGCGACGCTGGTTTCAGCAAGGCTCGATCTTGAATTTAGCTCTGTGCGCGCTCCTTTCTCTGGCCGCGTGGGTTTCAGCAACTTCCGAGTGGGTGACCGTATTTCGAAAATTCAAATCGTTCCTCTTGTTTCGATCACTCAAGTAGACCCAATTCGCTTTGGCTTTGATGTGGATGAGAAGCTCTACCGCCGAGTAAGAAGTGCCATTGATGTGGCTCATCGTAACGATGACAAACTGGATGTTGATTTAACACTGACGCTTTCAGACGGCTCATTGTATCCACTTGATGGCAAGATCTACGCCGTTGGCAACAAGATCGATTTAGAAACAGGCTCAATTCGAGCAGAAGCACAATTCGATAACCCAACTTACGCGCTTATGCCGGGTGAATATGGCAACTTGACCATCAAGCTGCGCAACAAAACCATTGATGGTTTGCTTATCCCATCGGCGGCTGTTCAACAAGACCAAGCGGGTGACTACGTCATGGTGGTTGGTGATGATCACGTGGTGTCTCGTCGTAACGTTGAACTCGGTCAGACCTACGGTGTGAAACGTGCTGTGCTGACTGGTTTGGCGGCTAACGAAAAAGTCATCGTCAATGGTCTACAAAAAGTGCGTCCGGGTGCAACGGTGAAAGACGTTGAGCTACAGAGTGAACAAGGCTGAGTGAGTACTGATGTTAAGTAAATTTTTCATTCACCGGCCGAAGTTTGCTTTGGTGATCTCACTGGCTATGACATTGATGGGCATGATCGCCCTGAAAGTCTTGCCAATTTCTGAGTATCCTCAAATCTCTCCAACGGTAATTACGGTGAGCACCATGTATCCGGGGGCAAACGCGGACGTGGTTAAAAAGACCGTAGCACAACCGATAGAAGCCAAAGTCAACGGCGTTGAAGACATGATTTACATGTCTTCTGTGATTGGTAACGATGGCTCATACACATTGCGTATTTACTTCCGAGTGGGCGCAGATGGCGATATGGCGCAGGTTCGTGTGAACAACTTGGTGGCACAGGCGACGTCGTCTCTACCACAAGAAGTAAACCAAATCGGTGTGACGGTTAAGAAGAAATCTTCCGACATGCTGGGCGTTATCACACTGCGTTCTCCGAAACAGTCTCACGACAGTATCTACCTTTCTAACTACGCGGATCTCAATATTGTCGAGCGTCTAAAACGTATCGAAGGTATGAGTGACATTACGCTGCTGGGTAAGAAAGACTACTCAATGCGTATTTGGTTGAACCCAAATAAACTGGCTACCTTGAAGCTTTCTGCTAGCGATGTTATTGGCGCAATTAAAACGCAAAACATCCAAGTGGCGGCGGGTAAGATCGGTGGTATGCCAGCTCCGGGTGACCAGCAATATCAATATGTTTTGCAAACCAAAGGCCGCCTTACTTCTGCGGAAGAGTTCGAGAACATCATCATCCGCGCGAGCAAGAAAGGTTCTTTGATTCGCTTGAAAGATGTGGCTCGTGTCGAAGTTGGCGCACAAGGTTACGAAGCTGATGGTCGTATGAATAACGAACCAGCCGCCGTTCTGGCCTTGTACCAGTTGCCGACCGCGAACGCGCTAGACGTGATGGAACGCGTGAAAGAGGCCATGAAAGAGTACGAGAAATCGTTCCCAGATGATTTGGTCTATGACATCGCGTATGACTCTACCGAATACGTAGAGACATCGATTGATGAAGTGTATGAGACGCTGGTGATTGCGGTACTTCTTGTCACCTTCGTTGTGTACGTTTTCTTGCAGAACTGGCGAGCGACCATTATTCCAACCTTAGCGATTCCGGTTTCCATCATTGCGACTTTCGCAATCATGGGCGTGATGGGCATGACCATTAACACGATCTCGTTGTTTGGCTTGATCCTCGCCATCGGTATCGTGGTGGACGATGCGATCATCGTGGTAGAGAACGTGGAGCGGGTTATTCATGAAGAGCATTTAGACCCGATTCCGGCCACTATCCAAGCTATGAAAGAAGTGACGGGGCCAGTATTGGCAACAACGCTTATTTTGTTGGCGGTATTCGTACCGGTTGCGCTATTGCCGGGTATTTCTGGTCGAATGTTCAACCAGTTCGCGGTCACCATCTGTGTATCGGTGCTGATCTCTGCGATCAACGCATTGACGTTAACGCCAGCGCTTTGTGCGTTGATGTTGAAATCTACTCACTCGCAACCTATTGCGCCTTTGCGTGCGTTTAACCGAGGTTTTGAAGCAATAACGCGCAAATACCAAGGTTTAGTTGGCTTCTTGAGCCGTCGTATTGTGCTGAGTATCGGTGTTTATGGCGCGCTTATTGCGGTGCTGGCATTTGCGTTCATGACCGTACCTTCTTCTTTCGTACCGAACGAAGATAAAGGCGTGTTCATGGTCGAAATGCGTTTGCCAGACGCAGCAGCATTGCAGCGTACTGCACCATTAATGAAGAAGTACGTTGATGAGCTAAAACAGATGGAAGGTGTGGAGAACGTGGTTTCGGTTGCGGGCTTCTCGGTAATTAACATGGCGTCGATTCCAAACTCGGGCATGTTGATCATCAAACTGGATAACTGGAGCAAACGTAAAGACCCTGAGCTACACCAACGCGCATTGATGAATAAAGTTAACCAAATGCTGAACTCAACGCCAGATGCCGCTTCGTTCGTTTTCGCGACACCGGCAATCAAAGGTATGGGTGCGGTGGATGGTTTCAACCTTGTGCTGCAGGACAACTTGGGCCGTTCTCCACAAGAGTTGGCAAAAACAACCGCTGATTTTGTTGCCCAAATCAACCAACTGCCTGAAGTGGCACGTGCGTTCTCGATTTTCCGTGCGAATATTCCGCAACGTTACATCGATATTGATCGCGATAAAGCGATTTCGATGGGCGTACCGTTGAATGAAATCTTCAGCACACTGCAAGCACAGTTGGGCGGGGCCTACATTTCTGACTTCAACTTGTTTGGTCGTTCGTACCAAGTGAAAGTGCAAGCAGAAGAGCAATACCGTGACAATATCGACGACATCAACCATCTGTTTGTTCGCTCAAGCTCTGGAAAAATGGTGTCACTGGCAACGCTAGTGAAAGTGAAGCCGATCTTCGGCCCAGATACCTTGTCGAACTACAACATGTTCAGTTCTGCAACCGTGAACGGTGCGCCAGCGCCAGGTTACAGCTCGGGTGATGTTGTAAAAGCCATTGAAAAACTGGCTGCGGAATCTTTGCCAAGTGGTTACTCATACGAGTGGTCAGGCATGACTTACCAAGAGATGAAAGCAGGCAACATGGCGCCGATCGCGTTCGCATTGTCTTTGCTGTTCACATACTTGTTCTTGGTGGCTCAGTACGAAAGTTGGACCATTCCTGCAGCGGTAATGATGGCGGTTCCAGTCGCGATTCTCGGCGCAATGGGCACGCTACTGCTGGTGGGACAACCGTTCGACTTGTACGTGCAGATTGGTGTGGTCATCTTGATCGGTATGTCCGCCAAAGTGGCGATTCTTATCGTGGAATTTGCCAAAGTTCTGCGAGAAGAAAAGGGCTTATCCATCATTGATGCTGCCAAAGAAGCTGCTCGAATCCGTTTCCGTGCAGTACAGATGACCGCATTTGCCTTCATCTGGGGGGTATTCCCGTTGGTGATTGCATCGGGTGCCGGTGCGGCATCTCGTCACTCACTGGGCTTTGCAGTATTCGGCGGCATGATTCTCTCTACGTTTGTAGGCACGTTACTGACGCCAGTGTTCTTCGTGATGATGCAATCTCTGCGCGAGAAGTTTAAGCGAAAGAAACCCACTGAACTTGAGGTGAGCGAGCAATAACGCTGATTTCAACTGACTGACTCCACAACACCCCCACGCTGTGTGCGATTGGCCAATGCCTTTCATTGATATACAACCACCGTCGCAGCGTGGGTTCCCCTAACAATAATAGGTTTTAGCATGAAAAATCTTTCAAAAATCGTCGTAGCGAGCTCTCTACTGACGTGTGCTGCTGCGCAAGCGGGTGGGTTATACCTTTATGAAACTACAGCATCGGATATTGGTTTGGCATCCGCTGGTATGGCGGCTCGTGCGCAAGATGCCTCAGTAATGGCAGCAAACCCGGCTGGTCTGGCGAATGTTTCTGGTAAATCTTTCTCTGGTAACCTGATTGGCCTTTACGGTGACGCGCAACTAGACACGATGACTAGCGATGCGGGCAACGTGATTGGTTTTGTTCCTATGGCGTCGGCATTTTACAGCCAACAAGTGAACGACAAATGGACGCTGGGTATTGGTCTGTATGGCAACTACGGCCTTGGCCTCGAGTACGAAGGTCTTTTGAATAATCATTTAGATATTCCTACAGCAACGACACAAGCGTTGACCATTCAACCTTCCGCTTCTTACCGCATCAATGATCACTGGTCTGTGGGTGCGGCGCTTGGCATTCAGTACGGTATGTATGAAGTGGAAACGAAGGGAGCCCTGAACTTCAATGACGAAGACCAAGATACTCAGGTCAACGGTCGAGTAGGTGTGCTTTATGAGGCAACACCAGGCACTCGTCTTGGCCTGTCTTACTCTTCTGAAACCGAATTTGAATTCGACAAGAGTAACTCCATTGCTCCACAACAACTGATCTTCAGTGCTTACCATGAAGTGAATGATGACCTAGCGGTGATGTGGAACGTGAACTGGCAAGACTGGAGCGAATACACAACCACGCTGGGCGTAGAGACACAAGACACTTACCAAATCGCATTGGGTACTCAGTACAAACTGAATGAAAAAATGATGTGGAATGCAGGTTTTGCATTCGATACCAGCATGTATGAAAGCCAATCAAACGGTGACATTACCGTTCCTACTGGCAAGGCGTACCGCATTGGTACAGGCATTGATTACAAATTGGATTCAGAAAACTCAATTGGTTTCGCGTTTGAAGCGATCTTGATGGAATCGTCAGAAACGCCACGCTTCCAAGCGGGCTTTGATGAGCCTGCACTGTACTTCATGAGCATGAGCTACAACTGGAAAAACTAATCATTCCTAATCGCTAAACGCCTTCCTTACAGGCCATTCTACCCTAACTACCTGCACTGGATGCTGTCACGCCATCTAAGGTAGTTAGGGCGCTTTTGTCACATCCAGTGAGTGATGATTCAAAAAATATCTGCGCAGCTAAGTGCGGGTATTCAACATCTCAAAGGACTAAAAAATGAAAAATAAACTAGCGTTAGTGTGTATAACTTTGTTGGTTAGTACGCTGGCTCATGGTGCCGAGCATCGAGTAAAAGACAATAAAAACAAGTTGGCGGATGACCCAACAAAAGTCATCACGAAATTTGGCGCGTCTTACGCAAACAACTACGATTTTGATGATCAAAACATCTCATTCTCGGGCTCACTTGCGCTTGACCAAGCGCGCAAAATTAACCTGCGTATCAATGATGATGCGAGCGAGTGGCGTATTGGTGGCTCGTGGTTGTTTCCGGTCGGTATCGTGAACTTCAACTTCGGTAAAAATGAATACGTAAACGGCGCGGATCAAACCAACTACAGCGTTGGTACCTTTATGCCGCTAAGCTATTTCGGGATTGAGCCAGCAGGCTTCCAAATTTTCCCAATGGCAGGCTATACGTACAACACTGGTGATGTTCCTGTTTGTGACGGTGCAGAAAGTAGCCACTGTAGCGAGCCTAACTTTACGGGCACTCCAAGTGCAGAGAATGGCTTCAATATGATGAGCTCTTCAGGCAGCAGCGGTTACGTTGGTGCATTTGCGCTGAAATCGTTTACCAAAGAACTGACGTTAATCAGCTTCGCAGCAGGCACTTACGGCTCAGAAAACAGTGAAGGAGAGAACTACAAAGGCTTCTTTGGTGGTATCGGCCTTGGTTACCTCGTGAGCAAACGCCACTCGTTTAACGTAATGACGTTTGTCATGGACAACAACACCTATTTGGATGAAGCAGACAAGCGCATCGTATTATCATATCAATATCAATTCGAATAAATAAAAACGCAGCTCAAATAGCTGCGTTTTTACTTTGATAGAATGAACTAGTGAATTGAGTTGTTTTCTTCGATCTTTTTCTGGTATTGGTGTTTTAATATATACATGCGCTTAACATCGCTGTAAGCGCCGTTAATAAAGTATTCTTCTACAAGGTGACCTTCTTCGATAAAGCCGCATTTTTTGTATAAGTGAATAGCGACTTCGTTATCCACTGCGACTAATAAGTAGATTTTACGTAGATTAAGAATTGAGAATGAGTAATCTAACGCACGATTAATCATCTCTGTCGCATAACCTCGGCCTTGATGCTCTGGGGCGATGATTATCTGAAATTCCGCGCTGCGGTGAATGTAGTTAATCTCGATCAGCTCAACTAAGCCAATTACGATGCCGTCTTCATCTTCGACGACAAAACGCCTTTCAGCGTCATCATGTATATGTTTTCGATAAAGTTCTTCGAGCTCGTCATAAGACTCGTAAGGTTCTTCGAACCAGTAGGCCATGATATTTCGGTTGTTATTCAGTTCATGAATAAAGCGCAAATCAGAACGCTCTAATGCACGCATTTTTAGGCCTTTCTTCATCATTTTTCTCCAATGAGGGCGGAGAATACCTCCGCACTTGATGCTAGAAAATATTACCGTATTTCACAAGAATAGCGCATCTTTTTTTGGAAAATATCCTGTGATTTTCAATGTGGAAACTTAGAGTTCACGACAAATATAAATTAATCTTTACGATAAAAAACTCGATTAGGTGCTTTGCCTAATATCGTATTAAATACCGCGCAACGACTTAGTGTCTTAATCTAAACAAACAAGGTATTCAATATGTTTTCAATCGGTGACGTAGTAGTAGCGACTAAAGGTATCGATCTTGGCGAAATGGTTGTTACAGGTTTAAGCAGTGGCGGTTTTTACACACATGTAAAAGCAGGCGAAAAAACACTAACTTACCCAGCTAAAGATCTTAAGAAAGCATAATTAAATTTGCTCATTCTTATTTTTAACTCGCTTAAAGTTCGTATTAGTTATTTTAAGCGGGTTAGAATCGATAAAAGGTAGCACAATGAGTCGCTACCTTTTTTTATTTTTTCTACCTTTCTTCACCAATATGAAACTCAACGCGATTTCTTCTGGTTTCTTTTGCCTTGTAAAGTGCTAAGTCGGCGCGTTTAACGAGTGGTTCAAATGAGTCGTCGAGACGACAGACTTGAGTTACCCCAATACTCGCGGTGAAGCTCATATCACAACCTGAATGTTGAACGGTCGTCGTTTCTAGTGCATTACGAATCGTTTCTAATGTGTCTAGAGCTTGCTGTGATGAGCGACTTCTTAATACGATGGCAAACTCTTCACCACCAACTCTGGCAAGTAAGTCACAATCAAGTAGATGACTTTTAATAGTATTAACTGCATGGATCAGTGATTTATCGCCTGCGTCATGACCAAATCGGTCATTGAGGCTTTTAAAATTGTCGAGATCTAAAATAGCAACATGGAAGTCAATGCCCTGGGTTCGGTATTCATTTAGGCGGCTTTCGATTTGTCGTATGAACTCTCTGCGGTTTGGAATACCTGTTAGATCATCCGTCGTGGCGAGGTGCTCCATTTTCATTATCTGTATATGAAGGGCAATGTTTAAAGCAATCCAATTAGCGATGCACTGAAGCTGTGCCGCTTGTTCGTTTGTGTAAATGTGCGTTTGATGATGCGCAACATTAAGCGTTCCTAGGCAGACTTTACCGTGCATTAAAGGCGCGTCCATACACGTACCCATACCATTGGATGCGAGCATCACACAATCAATCTCATCAGATTGTGTAACATCATCGCAGATCATCAGTTGTTGCTTTTTGAACACTCGGCCAACAAACGCTTGATGAATGGGCACTAAAAATTCAGCGGGAATAGCTTTACTACCAGAGAAAGAGTAGACCTTTAGATGATCATTGTTTTCATAAAGTGTGATACTCGCACGGTCAGAATTAAATATACGATTTATCCATTCTGCCACCGTATCAAGTACTTGCTGTAGTGTTTCCGATTGAGCTAAAAAGTGAACAAACCCTATCGGCATACATATCGGACTTTCCATGTTTTGCATCGATAAGTCATCAGGGTTAAAAGTTCTTTCAAGTCTCAATAGACATCTCCTTGGCAATGTTGCAAATACCAACAATAAATTACGTGAAGCTATTTTGTAGAAAATGTGCTTCTTGGTAAGAGTATGGTTTAATTATCGCCATTTGTGTGTGTTTGGTTGCTCAATGTGGGCGTTAACTCACCCTAAATAAGTAAATCTTATACCTATTTATAAGTAAGTCATTACTCAATAAGTGGTGTTTTAAGATGGAAGTACAGAATGAGCCCTTCTGGAAGAGAAGGGCTAGAAAAGGATACAAATGGGGTCAGGTGAGTAGAGACTTAATTGTCTTTGTACTTTTGTAAAATCAACTGACTTATCTGCGCAACGAGCTGGTCCCTAGCTTGAAGTGAGAGCTCGGTTTCTGTGACATAAATACTAATGTAAACAGGTCGATGATTTTCCTTCCATATAATCGCGTTAATGCCACGCGAACCATGCCCTCCCGCACCAGATCGGTCTGCAATAGACCAACCTGTTGGTAATACAGAACGCATTAACGAGTCTGAAACTTTGTTGTCCTGCATCCAGATTTTTAATTGTACACGAGACTCATAAGACAACGTTTCGCCTTCGACCAAGGTTCGTAGAGTGTTTAGTATGGCGTTAGGTGTGGTTGTGTCGCGGCTATCGCCTGGTGTGGCTTCGTTCAAGCGAGGTTCTATTCTGTCTAGGCGCGTTGCTTTATCTCCAATTGTTCGCAGAAACATTGTTACGGCCTTAGGGCCGCCAATTTCATTTAATACTAAGTTGGCTGCGGTATTATCACTCATTAACATAGCGGCTTCACACGCGTGCTCTATGCGTGTGTTTTGGCCTGCGAGCTTATCCATCACTGGAGACCATACAACGATACTGTGCTCATCGACTTTTGCGGTCGCATTTTTACTTAGCTTACCGCTGTCCATATCACTTAGCATTTTGGCACAAGCTAGGGTTTTGAATGTGCTCATGAGTGGGAAGCGTTCATCGCCACGGTAATCCCAACGCTCGTCTGCTTGGGTATCCCAAACTGACACCCCAATTCTGCTTGAGGTTTGTTGCTCGAGGAGAGAGATGTCCTCATTCAGTTGGGACGCGTAACTTAGGGTTGAGCAAACCATTAGCCCAGCCAACAAAAATAACTTTTTCATGGATCGTGTTCTTCAATTTTAGTTTTAGTTCGCACTATAGCGATGTCACGTAAACTATAACGAGCCAATACTCTAAGCACTGTTAAATCTATGTCTATTTTATGTAGGATTCTTCGCAATACGCTTAAACGGTCTCAATATGAGGAGAAGAGTGTTGCTATCAAGGCCTGTAGTTTGGCTTATATATTACGTCGGTGATTCGGTCACAAAAATATCTTAGCGTGAGACACTGGCTCAGAATTTCTTATCATGAGCTAACGAATAGTTTGATCCAGAAATAAAAGGAGCTGAATCATCAGCTCCTTTGTCTAGTTGGATAATTACTTACAGTTCAATCTTTTTAACCATGCCCGATTCTGCATGGCCTGGAATGTTGCACGCGAACTCAACCTTGTTGTCACCGTGGAAGTGCCACAGTAATTGCTTCGCTTTACCTGGTTCTACCGTAACTGCGTTGCCTGAGTCATGCATGTGATCACCGCTCATTGTCTTCATCATTTCGCGATGTTCTAGCTGCTCTTTAGCCGAACCAATCGTAAACTCGTGGTTGATCTTACCGGTGTTCATGACCACAAATTGCACCACATCGTTTGGCTCAATTTTAACGTCTTTTTTGAACTTAATAGTCATGTCATCACCCAAGATAACGTGTACCACCTTGTCTGGCTTTGCCCCTTTTGCTGGCATACCAACAGTCGACATGCCCGGCATATCCATCATGTTTGAATGGTCCATTTTACTGTGGTCCATCTTCATGCTGCCGTGGTCCATGTTTTCATGCTTCATGTTGCCATGGTCCATGCTCGCGTGGTCCATGTTTGAATGATCCATTTGGGCAAACGCAGTCGTTGTTGTTAGGGCTAGAGTAAGAGTGATTAGTGTCTTTTTCATTTTTATATCCTTGTTTTAATTCATTAATAACTTGGTTGCTTCCCCTCAAACGAATTGATTGAGGGGAAGGTAGGGATTAAGCGTTGTTGTTTACATCACTAGCTTGGTGATTAGTTGCATTGCTTTGGCGCAACTCACGTTGTTTCCACAGCTTGAAGATGGCTGGAAGCACCAACAGCGTCAGCAGCAGTGCTGATGCCATACCACCAATCATTGGTGCGGCGATACGTTGCATTACTTCTGATCCTGTCCCTTCGCCGTACATGATCGGAATCAGACCAATAATGACCGTCAGTACCGTCATCATTACTGGGCGAACACGTAGGCCTGCACCTTCACGAATGGCATCAGTTAGGTCTTTCGCCTCAAGCTTCTGTTGGCTCTCTTCTGCATCGAGTTTTTTGTAGTGCCACGCTTGGTTGAGGTAGACGAGCATGATGACCCCAATTTCAACCGCGACGCCTGCTAGGGCAATAAAGCCGACCCCAACGGCAATCGAGAAGTTGTAGTTGAGGATATGCATGAGCCACAAACCACCAACCATAGCGAGTGGTAGGGTAAGCATGATGATCATCACTTCACCGACACGACGGAAGCTGAAGTAAAGCAGCAGCATAATGATGGCGATGGTGATTGGTACCACGACACTCAAGCGATCTTTCGCACGCTCCATGTATTCGTATTGACCAGACCAAGCCAGCGAGTAACCCGCAGGAAGTTCTAGTTGATCGGCCACGACTTGCTGTGCTTCCACTACGTAAGAGCCAAGGTCACGACCATCGATGTCGACAAATACCCAGCCGTTTGGACGCGCGTTTTCTGTCTTGATCATCGGAGGGCCGTCTTCGTAACGAATGTCCGCTACATCAGCCAGCGCAATACGAGCGCCATTTGGTGTCACCAATGGTAGGTTTTGCAGTTTAACCACTGAATCTCGGTAGTCTTGTGGGTAGCGAACGTTGATTGGGTAACGCTCCAAGCCTTCAATGGTTTCACCCACATTCATACCGCCCACCGCAGTGGAGATCACTTGCTGAACGTCTTTGATGCTTAAGCCATAACGCGCTGCGGCACGACGTTTAATGTCGATCGTGACATAACGACCACCTGCTACACGTTCTGCATAAACCGATGCCGTGCCTTGTACGCCGTTAAGAATTGGCTCCAACTGAGAACCGATCTTCTCAATCACTTTCAGATCGGGTCCGGAGATCTTAATGCCGATAGGGGTTTTGATGCCCGTTGCCAACATGTCGATACGCGTTTTGATCGGCATTACCCAAGCGTTAGTAAGACCAGGGAACTGAACCAGCTTGTCGAACTCTTTGCGCAGTGACTCGGTTGTTACCCCTTCACGCCATTGGTCGCGTGGCTTCAACTGAATCACGGTTTCAATCATGGTGAGTGGCGCTGGATCGGTTGCAGTTTCAGCTCGGCCAATCTTGCCCCATACGGTTTTCACTTCTGGAACGGTTTTGATCAGCTTGTTGGTTTGTTGTAGAAGCTCGCGTGCTTTACCAATTGAGATACCCGGATAGGTTGTTGGCATGTACATCAAGTCCCCTTCATCCAGCGGAGGGATGAACTCGCTACCCAGTTTACTGGTTGGGTAGTAAGCCGATGCCATCAGACCTAATGCGATAACAATCATGGTCTTAGGGTATTTTAAGCTGGTGTTCAACAGCGGACGGTACAACGCGACCAAGCCACGGTTAACTGGGTTTTTGTGTTCCGGTAACACCTTACCGCGAATGAAGTAGCCCATAAGAACAGGGACGAGTGTGATTGCCAAACCTGCTGCCGCTGCCATTGCGTAAGTCTTAGTGAACGCAAGCGGCGAGAACATCTTGCCTTCTTGGCCTTCTAAGGCGAACACTGGTACGAAGCTAAGAGTGATGATAAGCAACGAGAAGAACAGCGGTGCGCCGACCTCTTCTGCGGCTTTGCCGATTACTTGCCAGCGGTTCTTGTCGGTCAATGGCGTTCGTTCAATGTGCTTGTGAACGTTTTCAATCATTACGATTGCCCCATCCACCATGGCACCGATGGCAATTGCAATACCACCCAAGGACATGATGTTGGCGTTGATGCCTTGCCAATGCATTACGATAAACGCAGTGAGAATGCCAACCGGTAGGCTCAGAGCGATAACCAACGAAGAACGAATGTGGAATAAGAATAACGCGCACACAATCGCAACGACAATGAACTCTTCTGCAAGCTTCTTCCATAGGTTTTCTACCGCTGAATCGATAAGGGTAGAGCGATCGTAAGTTGCAACAATTTCCACGCCTTCTGGCAGGCTGCGTTGTAGGTCTGCGAGTTTGTCTTTGACTTTCGCAATCACTTCACTGGCGTTTTCACCAAAGCGCATCACGATAACGCCACCTACCGCTTCACCTTCGCCATTCAGCTCTGAGATACCACGGCGCATTTGTGGGCCAAGGTTAATGTCTGCGATGTCTCCTAATAGCAACGGCGTGCCTTTCTCGGTGACTTTTAGAGGCAGTGATTTGATGTCTTCAATGCTGGTTAGGTAACCCGTGGTACGAACCATGTGTTCGGCTTCCGCAACTTCGATAACGGACGCGCCGGTTTCTTGGTTACCGTTTTGGATTGCCATGTTCACTTGTTGCAAAGTGAGGTTGTACGCACGCAGTTTGGCAGGATCAATCTGCACTTGATACTGCTTCACCATACCGCCCACGGTAGCGACTTCAGAAACGCCATCAACGGTTTGCAATTCGTATTTCAAGAACCAGTCTTGCAGGCTGCGAAGATCCGCCAAATCATGCTTGCCGGTTTTGTCTTGTAATACGTAGCTGTAAACCCAGCCCACGCCCGTTGCATCAGGACCTAGGGTTGGTTTTGCGTTCGGTGGCAGCTTTGGTGCTACTTGGCTTAAGTACTCCAACACGCGCGAACGTGCCCAGTACATGTCGGCATCATCGTTGAAAATGATATAAACGTAAGAGTCACCAAAGAAGGAGTAACCACGAACTGTCTCAGCACCCGGCACGGCAAGCATGGCGGTGGTGAGTGGGTAAGTGACTTGATCCTCGACGACTTGAGGAGCCTGACCCGGATAGCTTGTCTTGATGATCACTTGCACATCAGAAAGATCCGGAATCGCATCAACAGGCGTATTCTTTACACTGTAAAGTCCGCCTAATACAAGGGCTAAGGTCGCGACCAACACTAGGAATCGGTTGCTCAGTGACCAACGAATAATAGCATTGATCATAATTAACCCTCGACGGCTGTTGTTGCAGGAATTAGCTGTTTAAGAACGTAGTCAGAACCTTGTTTTTCAACTAGAAACCGAACTTTCTGTCCTTCTTCAAAACCCGATAGATCAACGTCTTCACCCACAGAGAAGTTCATCTCGCCTGCATCCCAGTTCCATTCTGCAACCGGTAGGTGGTTTAAGGTGATCATGCCAAAATCAGCCATCAGCATGCTAATGTCACCAGTTAGCCAAACTTCTGCGGCAATGACGCTGTTGTCTGCCTTATACTCGATGATTTGGTACTGACCGGACTCCGTCTTTTGCATTTCAAATTCGATAGCCTGACCTTTTTTCAAGTCACCCATTTCAACGCCATCTGCGAAAGTGAAGTTCATTACCATGCCCGGCCAATCCCATTCTGGTACAGGTTGGTGGTTGATGGTCAGCATGCGGTGATCTTTCATTACGTCTGTGATTTCACCTTTGGCCCATGCTGTTTCTGCCGCTGCTTCTACACCATTGATGCGAGACAGATCCGCCGACTGGCTTGATTCAGAATCGAGCATGAAGTGAGATGAAGTAACGATCTTATCGCCTTGTTTAAGTCCTTGTAATACTTCGATTTGTTCGCCAGCTTCACGGCCAACTTCAATTCGAGCGGAGCGATATTTGCCTTCGCCCTCAGCTAGAACAACGCGAGTCATACCACCAGAGCGGATAACAGATGATTTAGGAATCGTTAACACTGCGTCGTCAGTAACAGGCTGCAAGGCAATATTGGCGAACATGTTTGGCTTCAATGCGCCATCTGGATTAGGGAATTTAAGACGCACACGCAACGTACGTGTTTTCGGATCAAGGATTGGGTACACGTAATCGACAACACCTTGCCATTCATTGCCCGGAATCGCGTCAAGGGTCATCGTGGCTTGAGAACCCGCTTTCATCCAGTGCGCTTGACGCTCAAAGACTTCTGCATCAACCCAAACATTGTCCAAAGGACCTGCACTGATCACCGCTTGAGCAGGGGACAAATAGCCACCTTCACGCACGTTTAAGCTCGCGATAACGCCATCAGCAGGCGCTTTGATTTCAATGGTTTGCGATGCTTTACCACTACGAGTAATGGATTTGATTTGAGCACGGTCAACCCCAAGCGTTACCAAGCGCTCGGTCGCGCCTTTTTCAAGACCTTTGCGGCCAGTGCGGTACGCATTCAGCAATTCTTCTTGTGCTTTAACCAGTTCTGGAGAGTAGAGCGTGAACAGCACATCGCCTTTCTTCACTTTCTCACCCACGGCATTGATGTAGAGTTTTTCTACCCAACCCGCCACACGAACGTTGGTTTGCCATAACAGACTTTCATCAAAGGCAATATAGCCAACCGTTTCGATGCGTGGTGATAGCTGTTGTAGTGTCGCGTTTGCGGTTTTAACCCCGAGGTTGTTCTCTACTGAAGGGTCAATAGTCACTGTACCCGGTGCGTCTTGTTCACCGGATAGGTCTTCTGCGTAAACCGGAATCAAATCCATGCCCATTGGGGACTTACCCGGCTTGTCGCGTTTGTAGTTCGGATCCATTGGGGCAACCCAGTAAAGCGGATCATTAGAGCTTGCAGCAGACTCGCCACCCATCGCACTCATGTCATGAGTTGAGCCCGTAAGAAAATGATTAGCACCAAACCCTAAAGCACCACCAACAATCAGCGCGATGGTTGCAATTTTTAATGTTTTCATTGTTTTACCTTATTTTCCCCTTCACATTTGACGCTACAGCGTTGTTGCCTGCTCTCGTTCACCCAAATCACATAGAGGATCTATGCTCATGGGATTCTCTCGTTTGCCGCCTAACTGCAGCCCCAACTGTCTTGGGGAATCACAAATTAATATGTCGAAATAGAGCGAGCTTCCGGTGAAGCCACTTGGTAGTCGAAACCACCGAGTAGGGTGGCTAAATTGCTGTTTGCGATGTTGAGATCGGTCAGTAGACGTTGTTGCTCTAATTGCAGAGCCAATTCGTCAGTCGTGGCAGAAATCACATCGTTAAACTGCGCTGTGTTGTTTTGATAACCCCGCTCAACGGCTTGAATGCGCGCTTTCGCTTGAGGCAATAAGGTGGATTGATAACGTTCTAAACGCTGGGTTAAGTTGCCGCGATCAACTAGCAAAGTGTTCACCTTGGCATTCATCTGCGTTAGTAAGGTGTCCTTTTGTGATTGTGCCGCGCCAACTTGGTATTGAGCGGCCGCGAGATTACGATCTTGGCGGTCACCCGTAAACAACGGAATGTCCATGGTGAGGTAAGCGCTAACCAAATCAGAGGCGGGCTCACCCATCATGTTGTCGGCTTGGCGGTAGGCGTACATTACTTCGACGCCAAATTGTGGGTTGTAGGCTTGCTCAGCAATTTCCACCTGCGTTTTATTGGCAGAAATGCTGACGTCGGCCATCTTAACCATCGGGTGTTGGCTGAGTTGCTGATAATGCTTGGTGGAACCCTGGCTGGCAGCAAGTTTGCTGTTCAGTGTGTCCCAATTAAGTTGATTGCTCGCGTGCAGAGCCTCTTCGTTCGCCAACCAATTTGACCCCAACCATTCGGAGAGTTGAGAGATAAGACGACGTTGCATTTGTGCATTGGCTTGCAGTTTCTCATCCAACTTGCTGACTTGAAGTTGGGCGTTGAGCAGATCTTGCGCTTCACTCTTACCAATCGAATAGTTGGTTTGAATAAAGCTTTCCATTTCCTTCATCAACTTGCGGTTCTCAAGCATGATTTGCTCCGCGCGTTGCTGGTAACCAAGTTCTAACCAAAGTTGAGTCATGCTGTTGGCTACCTCAAGCTCACGAGCATGGACTTGAAGCCCAAGGCCGTCAGCTTGTTGATTGGCTTTCTTCTGCTGTAAATCAAGCGTAGAGCCACGCTCAAATTGTTGCATTAAACCAACGGAGATGTTGGTCATTGGGTCTTCATCGAATTTGAAGCTGTCGACAGGTAAGCCACCAAAACCCACTTTCAGTTTTGGGTCCATCAAGGTCGCACTCGCGACACCCGTTTCACGCATGGCAGCAGATTGCGCTGAGTATTGCTTACGATTGCCATCGTTACTCAAAGCGACGTTGATCAGTTGGGCAAGCTTGGTCGTTGAATCTCGCTCACTTGATGCGGAATTTTGCGCTGCGTGCGTCTCTTTACCAGCGGCGTTAACCAAGGTTGGCACAGCGACCAGAGCCACCATAAAAATAGGTGCAGCTAAGCGGTATGGTTTGATATCCATAATCTAAATCCAGTGTTCGCCGGATCGATGGAGGTGCGGATTTTATTGCGGGAACAGTAAAGCCTTGTTACCTCATCGTTCAGGCGCATTAAAACAACCTGCGATACACGCGCAGGGTCGAATGCTAGGATGGATTTAGGCTATAGGAGGTCGGTACAGGTCGCGGCTGACGTGTACGACTGGGGAAGCAACTTCAGGAGTAATAGTTGCGCGATAGACGACGGGCATTGGGCTATTGATAGGATTCGGTAGGGGGACGAAAACTATCGTACACGCAGCAGTACAGCAGGTATGAACCATGCCGGAGCCCCCACCACAGTTCATGCTGGTTTCTCTTGCATCGCCATCTTCGGACATAGAAGCGTCAGTCATGGAGACGTCCATCATGCCAGGCATACCGCAGTGTTCGCTGTCACTCATCATAGAAGGATGGTGAGCCATGCCAGTAGACATCATTTGAATATTCATCAACGGCTCACTGTTCGCCACACTAGATACCAATAGTACTAGCGTCGTGAAGAGAGTTAACCAGATTGTATGCAGCGATTTTAAGTGCATACCTTTTCCCATGTGTTTGATGAAAATGATGAAAACCCTTCGATTCTAAAGGTTAACCTAAGGGTAAGGTCAATCATTTATTACTCTTATTATCAAAATAGTCCACCCCTTCAGTTTTCGCACTTTCGAGGGAGTAAAACGTTTGTTAAACACCGAGTGTTGAAAGTTAGCGAAAGAAGCCCTCGCTTTTTATGACACGTGAAAAATGTGGTTTATAAGTTTTACATCACACTAACTTGTCTTACAAATGATTATCCTTATAGAATGCATGGTTTTACTTGTGCAGATTTGGATTTGCTTTGCTGCGGGGGTTGCATGATAGAAATCGTCATCGATGGAAAATATAGAATTGTAGAAGAGGGTCTAACCCTTTTAGAAGCAGCAAAAGTGTGTGGGGTCGAGATCCCATCGCTGTGCGGAATGAACAAAAGTAATGAAAAAGTACCGTGTGACTTGTGTGTAGTTGAAGTCGAAAGTGGCGGTACTAAGCGTGCGTGTGAGCTCGAAGTTTACCGCGGCCTTAATGTGGTCACGCAATCAGAACAATTAAGCGAGCACCGCAGAAAAGCACTCAACCGCATCATGACGGACCATTACGCCGATTGTGAAGCGCCATGTAAAACCGCGTGTCCTGCGGGCGTGGATATCCAATCGTACCTTTATCACATCGCACAGAACGACCATCAAAAAGCGATTGAAGTGATTAAGCGTACGCTGCCTATGCCGTTATCGATTGGCCGCGTATGCCCTGCATTTTGTGAGAGCGAATGTCGCCGTTCGCTAGTCGATGAGCCAATCGCAATTCGTCAGCTAAAACGTCATGCCGCGGATGCAGATCTGTCTGCGCATGAAGCCTATGTGCCAGAAAAGAAACCAATTAAAGGGTTGAACATTGCCGTCGTCGGCAGTGGCCCTGGTGGTCTAACGGCTGGCTATTACTTATCGAACGAAGGCTACGACGTTACGGTCTTTGAATCCATGCCAAAAGCGGGCGGTTGGTTGCGTTATGGCATCCCAGAATACCGTTTGCCAAAAGACATTCTCGATAAAGAAATCGAACTGATGTGCCGTAATGGCATGCAAGTGCACACTAATCAAAAGCTGGGTGTGGATTTCACGCTTTCTCAATTGAGCGAAGAATACGACGCAGTGTGTTTGGCGGTCGGTGCGTCTCAAGCGGTTGAAATGCATTACACAGGCAGCGACCTTGAAGGTTGCTACTTAGGCGTTGATTACCTTAAAGATTACGTGACTGAGCAAAATTACGTTACGGGTCAGAAAGTCGCGGTGATCGGTGGTGGTAACACGGCAATTGACTGTGCTCGTACTGCGCGTCGTGCTGGTGCAGACACCACGTTGATTTATCGTCGTACCCGTGACGAAATGCCGGCAGAAGACTACGAGATTGTCGAAGCGGAACACGAAGGGGTGAAATTCCACTTCTTGACCAACCCTGCAGAAAACCTTGCCGATGAAACCGGACGCGTGAATGCGATTCGTCTAGAGCGCATGGCGTTGGGTGAGCCGGATGCATCTGGTCGTCGCAGCTCTAAACCAACTGGCGAGTTCTTTACCGAAGAGTTCGACACCGTGATTGCGGCAGTATCGCAAAAGCCAGATCTGAGCTTCCTCGAAGGCGAAGATTTGTCGATTCCACTTACGCGCTGGAATACTTCTGATGCAGATGAAAAGACCATGCACACTGGCACGGGCAACATCTTCAGTATTGGTGATTTCCGCCGCGGTCCTGCAACGGCAGTTGAAGCGGTGGGTGATGGTCGCGTTGCGGCAAAAGCCATTGACCTGTTTTTGAATGGCGATATGGCGGATATGCCAAAGGCGGCGTTCAACTCGCGCAAAGAGAAGAAACTCTCTCAAGTCGATCCGCTTCACTTCGAGAATATCCAAAAAGTCGCTCGCTCTATCATGCCAGAGCTGACTCCAACACAACGCGAGCAAAGCTTCGCTGAAGTGGAGTTGGGCTTTGATAACGAAGAAGCAATGAAGGAAGCCGCGCGCTGCCTTGAATGTGGCTGTCAGGCCAATACCGATTGTGCGCTACGTGACTACTCCACCGAATATGAAGCCGAGCAGAGCTTTGACTTCTCCTTGCAGATTAAATCGCATCAAGATTGGTTAGATCTTCGTGCGAAAGACTTGCGTCATAAGTACGAAGTTGACCGCAGCTCTGAGTTTATTGAGTTTGATGCTAACCGCTGTATTAGCTGTGGTCAGTGTATCCAAGCGTGTCGCGACAAAGCCGTGCACGGTGTACTGAACTTTGTGTGCGATAAACAAGGTCGTCCCGCATTACGTCCTGATGATCGTCCACACTTTGGAAGTAACAAGAATGGCTTAACCCTAATGGGCGATTCGAACTGCGTGCAATGTGGCGCGTGCGTTCAAGTGTGTCCAACGGGTGCGATGGTCGATAGTCGTGACCGTTCGCAAGGTCGTACTGAAGATCTGAAAGCGGTCGACACCATTTGTACATACTGTGGTGTGGGCTGTAAGTTGACTATGTTCGTGGACGAAGCAACCAATACGATTCGTTACGTGAAAGGCGGTGACTCGCCGGTGAATCAAGGCATGCTGTGTGTGAAAGGGCGCTTTGGTTTTGACTTCATTGGCAGTGAAGAGCGTCTTACCACGCCATTGATTCGTAAAGACGGTTGGTTGCAGCCTGCAAGTTGGGAAGAGGCGATTCAACTGATTGCAAGTAAGTTCTCTGGCATCAAGCAAGATTTTGGCAGCAACGCATTAGCGGGTTTCTCTTCAGCGAAAACCACCAACGAAGACAACTACGCGTTCCAAAAATTTGTCCGTCGTGAACTGGGCACCAATAACGTCGACCACTGTGCGCGTTTGTGCCACGCATCGAGTGTAACCGGTCTTGAGGCGTCACTGGGTAGTGGTGCAATGACCAACGACATTCCAAGCATTAAGCACTCGGATGTGATCTTTATTATTGGTTCGGATACCACATCGGCGCACCCGATCATCGCTTCACACATCAAACAAGCAATTCGTCACCACGGCGCTCGTTTGATTGTGGCTGACCCGAAACGTGTCGATATGGCAGAGCATGCTGAGTTGTACATGGCGCACCGTCCGGGTACGGATGTGATGCTCCTAAATGGCGTCATGCAGCAGATCATCAAGAACGGTTGGTACGATCAAGAGTACATCGAAGAACGTGTCGACGGCTTTGATACCTTGCTGCAAGAAGTAATGTCGCCAGCTTACAACCTCGATAAAGTGGAGTTGGTTACGGGCGTTAAAGCTGAAGACATTCAAGCAATGGCGCGTATGATTGGCACGGCAGATCGTACCGCTGTTTACTACTCAATGGGTATTACTCAGCACACGACAGGTCATGACAACGTGCGTTCTATCGCTAACCTGCAATTGCTGTGTGGCAACATCGGTATTGAAGGTGGTGGTATCAACCCGCTACGTGGTCAATCAAACGTGCAAGGCGCGTGTGATATGGGCGCGTTGCCAAACAGTTTCCCGGGCTACCAAAAGGTATACAACCCAATTGTGCGTCAGAAGTTTGCGATTGAATGGAACGCACCAAATCTGCCTTCTGAGCAAGGTCTAACCCTGACAGAAATCATTGATGCGGCTTGCCATCGTGACGTTCGTGGTATGTACATCATGGGTGAGAACCCAGTGTTGAGTGACCCGAACCAAGCGCATGTGATTGAAGGTTTAGAAACGCTCGACTTCTTGGTGGTTCAAGACATCTTCCTAACGGAGACTGCACAATACGCGGATGTGGTTCTGCCTTCTTGCTCGTTTGCTGAGAAAGCGGGTCACTTCACCAATACGGAGCGTCGTGTTCAACGCGTGAATCCGGTCGTAACGGCACCGGGTGAAGCGAAAGAAGATTGGTGGATTATCCAAGAGATCGCCAATGCAATGGGCAGTGATTGGGATTACCACTGCGTGTCTGATATCACTAATGAAATCGCACGAGTGACACCTCAATACGCGGGTCTTCGTTGGGATGCCATTACGCCAAACGGTGTGCAATGGCCGAGCAACAAGAACAACCCTGCGGGTACTCGCATCATGCACCAAACCCAGTTTACTCGTGGTAAAGGGCAAATGGTGGGTGTACCGTTCCGTTATGCGGCTGAGCTGCCAGATGAAGAGTACCCACTTGTGTTAACGACGGGTCGCGTACTTGAGCAGTTCCATACTGGAACCATGACGCGCAAAACCAAAGGGTTGGATAATCTTGCTGGCCCTCGTGCGATGGTGAGCGTGGAAGACGCAGAAGCGTTAGGTATCAGTAATGGTCAGCGTCTGACGGTATCTACACGTCGCGGGAGCATTGAGATTGATGCCTTTGTGACTAAGCGTATTCAAAAAGGAGTGGTGTTCATTCCATTCCACTTTGTTGAATCGCCAGTCAACCGTCTAACGACAACAGCGACTGATCCGCATGCGAAGATCCCTGAGTTCAAGGTCGCTGCGGTTAAAGTGGAAGTGAGCGAAAAGACAACGCAGACAGAGTCTCTCGAAGATAGTTACCAACACGTTTAAATTCGGCGAGTCACGTTGTTGTGGGCACTGACAATTTGAGCCTAGTTGATGGGCGGATAATCTACTCTTGATTTCCGCTCTCACTACATTCACTCGGATTGTCTTTTTCTTCAAACTCCTTTTACTTTTCTGTTATCACCGCGCTCCGGTTAGTTTTCCTTTCTTACTTCTTACTTCTTACTTCTTACTTCTTACTGTCTCTATGGCGTTTTTTTGTTCAAGCCCATGATGAGAGTGCAATAAAGTTTGTTGTTGAGCTTGTCATAGAATTGACTGTCTCTGACTGTCCTCTGTTATTTGGGCAAGTTCTATAACCTAAACTTTGCTCGCTTCCTATACTGAATTAACGAAGCAAGATTTTTATAACAACAAGAGGAAGCTTGTATGACAAGAACAACCTCATTTGCACTCGTTTTATTACTTATGTGCGCATACTTTGGTTACAACCGTTATTATGTATACCCCCAGCAGTTGGAAACACAGGCGAAGTCCATGCTAATACAAATGGCAAATCGCGAAGAGTGGGTAGATGTGTTTGAGATGATGAATCGCGTAGACGCGCATAAGGGCCATTTGGAACTTGTTGCTGACGTGACATCCTCTGATGGTCAGCGTGCGTACAGTGAAGGTATTATCACGTACACGGATCGCGAAGGCGTTGTCTGTAAACAGGTAGTGTTCAACTTTAAAATAAACTCTTTGAAAAACTACAATATTTCCGATTTACGAGATTGTTCCTACGGTGAGTACTATTAATATTGTCTGAGAGTTGAGCTCGATAGCACAGTGTATGAATACACAAACAAAAAATAGCCCTTCGTTGGGGCTATTTTTGTTTTTAAGGAATGAACGCAATATCGTGGGATTAGTCGAGTGATTTTTTGAAGCGAAATGAAGCGACAATAAGGCCGATAACAGTGAATCCAAGTAACCAGACTGTATCTCGCCATAGCTCCATTAAATCTGCACCACGCAACACCACACCACGAATAATGCGCATAAAGTGAGTGGCAGGCAGGGCTTCTGAGATCCATTGTGCCGCGACGGGCATTCCTTCATAAGGGAACATAAATCCGGACAGAAGAATCGATGGCAAAAGAATAAACACCGTCATCTGCATGGCCTGAAGCTGTGTCGTCGCAATGGTGGATATCACCAAACCTAAGGTTAAACTCGCGGCGATAAACAGCAGCGTGCCAAACAGTATCTGACTAATGGCGCCGTTTATTGGCACGCCAAATATCCAGTGCCCCAATCCTAAAATGATAAACACCTGAATCAGACCAACAAAGATATACGGAATGATCTTCGCCACCATGAGTTCGATGGAGTGAATTGGCGTAGTAATCAGTAACTCTAAATTGCCGCGTTCTCGTTCTCGAACAATGGCTGCACTGGTGAACAAGATCATCGTCATGGTCAGAATCACGCCCAATAAACCAGGGACAATGTTCACCGCCGAGCGCCGACTCGGGTTGTAATACAGCGCAACTTCAAAGGTTTTGGTTGGGGCAGGGCGTATCTCAAAATCAAAATCCGTTAACGGCATGGTTTGTAGCGAGAGAATCGCAGAGCTGATCATGGTGTCTGAACCATCCACAATCCACTGGCCAAGTTCTCGACCTTGCACCATACGTTGGGTTAAGTCGCTAGGTAGAATTAAAGCCGCTCGCACCAAACCGTCTTGAATGGCTTGCTCGGCTTCTGAAGCGGTAGCAAAGGTTTCAACCACATCGACCACTTGCGTGACTTTGACGGACTCGGTAATCACGCGTCCGGCAGTACTGCCACTTTGATCGACGACGCCAACGGGGATGTTGCGAATATCGGTATTAATGGCAAAGCCGAATAGCAGAAGCTGAATTAGCGGGATCATCACGACCATGCCAAAGGTAATGCGGTCACGTGAAAGCTGACGGATCTCTTTGAGCATTACCGCTTTCATGCGGGCAATAGATTTCATCATTGGCGACCTTCTCCCGTAACGCTGACAAACACATCTTCCAAGCTAGGACGAGCAATGTTCATCTCGCAGCCATCAAGCTCAGGAAAGGTTTGGGTTAACCATTCGATCGGTTGTTCGATGTGCTGGTGGATCAAAATGCGTAAGCGAATGCCGAGCTGTGCGGCTGAGCGTACCTCTTCGCGCTGAATGACTTTCTCTTTTAGCTCGCGTAAGTTATCCGCTTTGACTTCGACGATGTTAACGCCCATTTGCGTCATGAGTTCTTCTGGCTCACCATCGGCGCGGATTTCCCCAGCTTCCATGATAGCCAGACGATGGCAACGCTCCGCTTCATCCATGTAGTGCGTTGTGACCAAAATCGTCGTACCTTGGTCAGAGAGATCAAACAACTGCTCCCAGAAATCGCGTCGGTTCTCTGGGTCAACCGCAGACGTGGGTTCATCGAGAAACAACAGTTCTGGTTTATGCATGGTGGCTGCGGCGAGAGACAAGCGTTGTTTCTGGCCGCCGCTCATTCCTCCGACGCGCTGTTTACGCAGTTGGTCGAGACCGTAGGTGGCTAGTTGTTCTTCGATGCGAGCCTTTAGGGCCTTGGTTTCCATACCAAAGATTTGTCCAATAAACTCAAGATTCTCTTGAACCGTCAGGTCATCGTAGAGGGAGAACTTTTGTGTCATGTAGCCAATCTTGAGGCGCAGAAGCTCAGATTGTTTTGGGATCTCTAGCCCGAGTACATCGACATTGCCCTCGCTTGGGCTAAGTAAGCCAGTTAACACACGAATAGTTGTCGATTTGCCACAGCCGTTAGGACCAAGAAAACCATAAATACTGCCTTTGGGCACATTAAGCGTGATGTTGTTGATGGCGGTGAAGTCACCAAACTTCTTCACTACATTTTCAGCTTGAATCGCAAATTCGGTCATTGGCTTACTCCACCAAATCCACTTGCGCTGGTATACCTGAAGGCAAGGATTTTGCTGAGTCTTGAAGGTCGACTTCTGCTAAGTACATCAAACGCGAGCGCTCTTCCTCGGTAAGCGCGAAATAAGGCGTAAATGAAGGCTCAGTCGCAACCCAACGAACGGTGCCGCTATATGGTTGCTCAACGCCATCTACATGCACGTTAACCGTTTTACCCGGAACAAAGTCGACTCGGTAGTTGGCAGGAACATAAACGCGAGCGTATGGGACGCGGCTGGCTTGTATTACAGCAACCACGCCATTCACAGGAACGCGTTCACCAAGGTTAAACGGTAGGTTATCTAACAAGCCATCTCGCGTGGCCGTGATGGTGAGTTCTGCCAGTTTCTGTTCTTGCAGTGCCACATCGGCTTTTGCTGCCATGAGTGCGGCTTTCGCTTGTTCAATATCTTCAGGACGAGAGCCAGCGGTCAGTTTGCTGAACTCTTCTTGTGAGGAGTCTAGCTCTGCACGGGCGGAATCTCTGGCTGCTAAAGCGCTGTCTTTTTCTGATTGGCTGATGAGTTTCTTGCGAACTAACTCCGCTTTACGTTGGTAGTTCTTTTGCGCTTCAACCAATTGAGCTTCCGCTCTGGCAACGCGTGCTTGCGCTGCGGCAATGTCTTCTGGTCGCTCACCATTGGTCAATTTCAAAAGATAAGCGTCAGCCTTGGCTTGTTCAGCTACGGCGTGAGCTAAAACGGCTTCTTGGTTCTTTGTATCGAGCTGAACCAGCACTTCTCCTTCGGTGACTTGGCTGCCTTCCTTAATGGGTAGGGCACGAATTATCTCGCTAGAGGTGGCAGTGAAGGTTACGCGGTCACGTTCTAATGTGCCAAGGGCTTGCTGTCCGTCATCTTTGGAACAGGCAGTTAAAAGAGTCAGGGCTAGGGTGCCAAGAATGATTCGCTTCATCATGCGACGCTTCCTCTAAGAAGGTGAGCTCGAACTCGTATCAAGCTATAGAAGAGTATGGGACTGCATTCAGTGTAACGTGAGTCAGTTTTGTCCGGCTAGGAAGTTAATTCCTTCAATATTCATCAATTGATTAATTATTGAAGCTGGCTTGATCCTGCGGAAGCCGTGCTTTACTTGGCTCTTTTAAGTTGATTACATGAATATCATTTAAACAAAAATCTTGCCTTTCATGTAGAGCACGCCGTCGCCAGATACTCTTACTTGTTCGTCAGTAACTTCACAGTGCAAAATACCTCCGCGCTGAGAAGCTTGATAAGAAACCAGTGATGTTTTTGCCTAATTCTTCTGCCCAGAATGGTGCTAATCCAGCGTGAATCGAGCCAGTTACGGGGTCTTCGTCGCCACCATTTGCAGGCCAAAAGTAACGCGATACAAAGTCTTGTTGATCGCCTTTCGCAGTAACGACCACATCGTAAGGAGCGAGAGTCTTGAGATGTTCTGAACGGTATTGAACCTCAAGTACCTCCTGCTGGCTGTCGACCACCACGAAATACGCTTGAGGGCTAAGCAGTACGCGTTCCACATCGCAACTTAGGCCTTCAATCAATGCCGAGGGAATATCAGAAACGGCTTTTGGAGGACGAGCAGGGAACGTCATCTCGATCTTACCTTGCGCATTCTTCTCTACGGTGAGGGTCCCTACTTCCAGAGTATGAAATTCAATCGTGCCATTAATGCCAAACTCATCAAACAGAACTAACGAAGAGGCCAGTGTGGCGTGTCCACAAAAGTCGATTTCAGTTATAGGAGAGAACCAACGAATCTCATATCGGTTTGCGCCAATGGATTTTAGAAAAGCCGTTTCCGACAAGTTGTTTTCTGTCGCGATATTTTGCATCAATTCTGGGGCTAGCCATTCCTCTAACGGTACCACCGCTGCTGAGTTGCCTTTGAATTGCGTATCGGTGAAGGCGTCCACCACGTAGATATCCAATTCCATTTTCCTTCCTTATTCCGTGAGCGATTAATTAGCATAAACCAAGTGCAATTAAGAAAGTAAGAAGTTTGTGTTAGAATCTTAAAGTGTCAAAATTATAGATTATTTTGTGGTTTTTGATACTTACTGATAAGGATTCGGACTGCTGGGTATTTAGACTAGTGTTGAATTCATTGAAAGGAAGAAAAACATGAAAGCGATATACAAGTCAGTTTTGGTATTGAGTGTTTTTGCGGTCGGTTCTACCCATGCATTTGAACTCGTGAGTAGAGATATTCAAGAAGGCCACCCGATGGCGAAGACATTTGAATACTCTGGTTGGGGATGTGATGGCGGGAATCAATCACCACAATTGATGTGGAAAGAAGCTCCAAAGGGCACAAAAAGTTTTGCGATCACCGTGTATGACCCCGATGCACCAACAGGCAGTGGTTTTTGGCATTGGATAGCGTTTAATATTCCATCCACCGTTAGCGAGCTGCCTCGAGGCATTGATATGAACAAGTTAGGCGGCAAAGAATCTCGTATTGACTACGGCACAACGGGGTTCGGCGGCGCGTGTCCTCCAAAGAATGATGGGATGCATCGTTACCAGTTTACGGTGTGGGCATTGCCAACTGAAGAACTGAATTTGGATGAAAACACGCCACCAGCCATTGTAGGGTTTACTTTGAATAGTGTTGCTTTGGGTAAAGCGACATTAACCACGACTTACACGCGATAATTGAATATAAGGGGAGAGAATGGGTCACCAATATCAGGTTACGCTGTTTCGTGCGGAGCAGCAGCAGAAGCTTCGTAATGTCAGGGTTCACTCCCCAAGCCTTATTCAGATTGTTAAGGGGAGTAAACATCTTTTCTGGAAAGACGAAGTACTCGACATCCATCATCCAAATATCATGCTTTGTGAAGCAAATGCATCCCTAAATTTTGAAAATCTTCCTCTACAAGGGCGATTTCTTTCTCGAATGTTCAGTTTTCACTGTGTGCCTAGCGATGAAATGTTGGAGCTAAGCATGAGCAACGCATTAGGAAACTATGTACCCGTTGTTGAGATAGATAAAGCATTGCAAGCGACGTTAAATGCTTTGTTTTCGTTTGAGCGGGAAAGCTTAAGTGAAGCGACACAACGCTATTGGATTATGGGTCTATATCAGCAGCTAGCTGAGAGAGGGTTATTGCATCGGTTGTTCTCGAGTTCACATATCTCTTTTAGTCAGAAACTTAGTCGTTACTTATCGCGCTCTCCAGGGGAGGAGCATCCATTAGACATGGTCGCGGGGCACTTTGCTATGAGCCGAGCAACATTGATACGCAAACTGAAACAAGAAGGTACCCAGTATCGTGAAGTATTGGCAGAAGTGCGCCTAAATCACGCACTTTACTTGATGCAAAATGGCTCGTATAACGTTGCGCTGCTAGCACAGTTGTGTGGTTATCAGTCAGAGGGGCGTTTTAGCCAACGCTTTAAAAGTAAGTTCGGCCTAACGCCCAGCGAGTATATTAAAACGGTAGTGAGTTAATGTTTTACCGCTTTTGTATTTTTTGTGCTTTTTAGGTTAGCCATAATATTTGGCCTTCATTCGCAATGCTACATTCACCAAAGCAATCAACACAGGCACTTCGATCAGTGGACCAATGACACCAGCAAAAGCTTGGTCTGAGTTTAGGCCAAACACCGCGATAGAAACCGCAATTGCCAATTCAAAGTTGTTGCCTGTTGCCGTGAAAGCAATCGACGCGTTTTTGTCGTAGTCAATGCCCATTTTCTTACCAACGAAGAAGCTGACAAAGAACATCAACACAAAGTAGATAGCCAGTGGAATTGCTACACGGAATACATCCATTGGCAGTTCAAGAATCATTTCACCTTTCAAGCTGAACATCAGCACGATGGTCGCAAGCAGGGCGATAAGCGTAATTGGTGAAATGCGTGGGATGAATACGTCGTAGTACCATTGTTCACCTTTCGCAGCGACCAGCCATTTGCGGCTTAGGAAGCCCGCTAGGAATGGGATACCAAGGTAAATAAGAACGCTTTCCGCGATGTCCATCATCGAGATATCAACTACGAAACCTTCGTAACCAAAGACTGGTGGCAACACAGTGATAAACAACCATGCCATCACACTGTAAGTTACGATTTGGAAAGCGCTGTTTAATGCAACTAGGGCTGCGCCGTATTCTTTGTTACCACCACCGATATCGTTCCATACCAATACCATCGCGATACAACGAGCAAGACCGATCAGAATGATACCAACCATGTAACCCGGATGATCACCTAGGAAAGTCAATGCAAGGATGAACATTAAAATAGGGCCGACAATCCAGTTCATGACTAAAGACAGCGTGATCGCTTTTTTATCTTTCGTCACTGTACCTAGCAGGTTGTAGTTCACCTTTGCTAGCGGCGGGTACATCATCAAAATCAAACCAATCGCGAGCGGTACGTTCGTGCTGCCGACTGACATTGACTCATTCCACTCAGCAACTTGAGGGAATGCTGCGCCAATACCTACACCGATTGCCATTGCCACAAAAATCCACACCGTTAGGTAACGGTCCAAGAAGCTCATTTTGTCGCTGGCACTATTTAAAACTTGAGTAGTCATAGTGTTCTCTTATTCGTTTATCGTCGAAAGGCGATAGTTAAAGGTATAGTTTATCTCTGCACGCCTGACCAGCGTGCAAAGGGAATTAATCAAATAACTTGGAAAAGCCTAGATTGAACTGATCAAACGCGTCGCGTTGAATGCGGTAACACACCTTAGGCGGGTTTGGCTCGGCGCTGATAAAGCCTGCTTGCTTGAGAATACGCAAGTGCTCGGAAACAGTAGATTGCGCAAGACCCAGTTCAGAAACCAAATCACTGTTCAAACAACCGCCCATGGTATCGAGCGTGTGCAGGATATGCAGAATGCGCAAACGTGCTGGATGCGACAAAGCTTTTGCTTGCGCTGCGAGAGTTTGTTCTTTCTCGAGCTGTTGTTGTGTTGTCTGAAAAACAACTTCGCACGTGTCCTTGCACTTATCACTCATTCGCTGGCCTTAATAGTTAATCGTCGAATTGCGATAAAGTGTACGCCTGCTCTGTGGAAGATGCAACAACTCGATGAAAAAATTAATCGTAAAATAACGATGAATAAAAAATTGAAAAAATATATGTTTTAAAAACAGTGATATAATAAAAAATTAAGTAGGTTACTAAAAGTTAACTAATTGCACTATATTTCTAGGTTACCATAATAAACCACATCCGACGCACAATGGTTACTGCGTCATCTTGTGAACTTATTTAAAGGTAATCCCATGAGCAACGTACTGATCATCAATGCACACGAACCATCACCATATTCAGAAGGTCGTCTAAATGCTTCTCTTGTCGACAAAGCACAGACGTTTCTGCAAGCAAAAGGCCATGAGGTTCGCGTTGTGACAATGCAAGATGAGATCAACGTAGATGAGCAACTCGCACACTTTGAGTGGGCTGATCGCGTGATCATCCAAAGCCCAATCAACTGGATGTCTGTGCCTTGGTCATTCAAAAAATACATGGACGACGTGTTTACTGCGGGTATGGGCGGCGCACTATGTGCATTTGATGGCCGTAGCGCAGAAGAACCAAAGAAAAACTATGGTACAGGCGGCACTCAAACCAACAGCAAATACATGCTGTCACTGACATTCAACGCGCCAGAAGAATCGTTTGATGATGAGAACGAATACCTATTCCAAGGTAAAGGAGTGGACGATTTGATGTTCCACATGCACGCTAACTTCCGCTTCTTTGGTATGTCAGCATTACCTACATTCGCTTGTTATGATGTGATGAAGAACGCAGATATCGAAAACGATTTTGTTCGTTTCGAAGCTCACATTAACGAAAACTTCTAATCCTTTTAGAAAGATAGTGCGAACTGAATGATGAATTGAGATGGACTGCTGTACGCGGTCCATTTTTATTTGTTTGCGGCGAGGTGACGTTTTTATTACTCTAAAGCACTAAATGTATCTAGCTTACTTTTCGTTACCTAGATTAGGTGCGTATCTTGAGGTGTATTGTGGAAAGCAGAATCAGTGTAGATAGCAAAGGTCGTAAGTCAGTGGCGAACGTATGTGCGGAGCCATGTGCTATCGAGAAAGGGATGCGTTTAATTGGTGGTAAATGGAAAGGTTCTCTGATTTATCATTTGAAAGACGGCCCAGTTCGTTTCAATGACTTAGCACGCATGCTAGGCGGTGCAAGTAAAAAGATGATCGACCAACGTCTTAAAGAGCTAGAAGCGGAAGGTATGGTGGTGCGTAAAGTGATCAGCGACCGCCCAATTGCAGTCAGCTATGAACTAACAGAGTTCGGCCGTACCGCACTTAAGATTCTTGATGATTTGCGAATTTGGTCTGAAAAGCATCAAATTGAGCTTCGTTAAGACCAAAGTAGTTAATCGCAAACGTCACTCTCTTTTGAAAGCTGATTAACAATACATCGCCGTTTATACCCAAGTAACTTAGATGTGCTTCATTCAAATCGTAATTTGTTTCGTAAAACAACGTACTCTTTCGAGTCAGGCATATCGAAGCTACTTGAGCATAATCGTACTTTTTAAGTTTTTGATTTTTAGTTATTATTTTATCATACTTAATAAGTTGTAGAATAAATCACTCACTTCAGTTGAATTTAAAAAAGCACTATTTAATTCCAGTTTCTTTTCAAAATCGGAATATTTATCGAATTCCTCTTTCTCAACTAAACCTATTGGTGAGTTGTCGTTAACGTGGCTTTCATATTTTTTGATGGTATATAATTTAGACCTTTCGTCAAAATATTGAATTATCTTAATGTTAACGTCAGGTCTCTCCGTATTATACGTGATCGTAATTTTTTCATAATCTTTATTAATCGGAGTCGTAAGCCCTGTAGGGTAGATGATTTTAAACCTATTAATGTCATTCTTCTTCGTGCTTTTATAATGTTTTGAGTATGAAAAGTTTTCAATTGCACTTTTAGTGACGATAATTGACTCACCTTTCTTTAAACCGTATTCGGTACATTCATAATCGTCGACAACCGTAGAATTTCTTTTCTTTTCAATCAGGTAGGACATAGTTGCAGATGTCCCTCCGTGTTCCAGTTTTTGTTGGTTTACAGAACAATAGAAATGACCTTTGTCCACCGTCATTGCGTTGACTTGTTCCGGATTTGAAATGGTGGGATGTATATCTTTTGCTGGATCGTTGTCGCTTCCTCCTGAACCGCATCCAACTAATCCGATACAAACGGCCATATAAAGCAAAGAGATTTTATTCATACTGTATTTCTCAATTAAGATGTGTGATTGCAAATAACGATTAATTACATTTTTATAAAGTGAAATGTTTTTTATTTTAATTGAACGGTGTTTTATTGGTAATTTAATCGTTTGCTTTTATTTTGTCTCTTACGGTATCTATGTTTTCATTTATGGTATGAATTGTTAGATTTGCACAATTTTGAGTTGCAATAGGATAATAATCGCTAGCCAACTACTTGTGTAGGTACCGTTATGATTTATATATCCGTTAAGTCTAAGTTTTTAGTTTTAATTTCATGTATTTATCGTGAAAGTGACTTAGAAGTAAATAACTAACGTTGTTTGAGGGGAGCCTGGGCTTCACTGATCTTGTTTTTCATCAAGGCGTTGTATAATGAACAAGGACTCTATTTCCAACTTGTTGATACATATCAGATCTCACGGATCTGATATGTATTCCAAGTTATTCTCACTAAGGCAAGAATCCTAGCTTATTTAAGGATAGAAAGTTTACTTGGGTGTAGAAGATATTAGTAATCCAATGTGCCACGGATAGGGTAGTTATTGTTTGGATCGCGAATCCATGCCAATCCGCGTGATAGCGCGCCAAGCTCAGGGCGAACAAACGGGTTGTTTGAAATATCCACCACGTGTAAGTCGCCGTGTTCATTCACCACAAACAGACCTGGTTCTGCGAAATTATGATCGGTTTCCTGTTCAGATCGAGGAATAGATACATACAAGCCTAGCGTTTTCATTTGTTCTTCGGTCAGGCCGTAAGCGATAGGGAAGCTGATTTCGAGTTTCTCTAGATGCCCCTCTAGCTGTGCTTTTGAATCGCCAGAAACGGCAAGAATATCGACGCCAGCATCAGCGAAAGCCTGTTTGTAACTCTCAAGCTCGTTGAGGTACTTAGTACAAAGAGGGCAGTGTTTACCACGATAAACGAATACTGCTTGCCAAGTCGCATCACCTTGCGGCTGACCCAACGTTACGTTTGAACCATCTAGCAAAGTGGCTTGAAGATGAGGGAAGCTGTCGCCCGCTTTAAGTTTCACTGAAGTTGCCATATTGACTCCCGAATTGATGGTGTATATCCATGAATGCCCCTTTCTCAACAAAGCGATTGGGGGATGAGACTTCAATGTAGACTCTGTTTTGCGGTGTTTCAACTAGTTAACTTTTAGTAACCTGCAATAAGGTATTAGAGTGCAAAAGATGAAAAAGCAGAACTTAAGATACAACGAAGTGGGGGTGTAGTATCAGGAGCTAAGTTCTGCTTGAGGTTAGGCTATGACCACTGGAACATATCGTTAAGATAAACCAGAGTCATCACTTCTATTTTATTACTCGATTGAGCTAGGCGTTGCTGAAAAAAGTACGCCATCATTGGCTTCTTCATTTTTTCCTCCTTTAGCTGACGAGTAAATTATGCGTATAAAAGGGGAGATAAAAAAGAGAGTGCTTTTGTTGACTTTATTCCTAATAACGTAAATATCTGGGGCTTTAAAGCCGAATTTGGAGGTTAATTGTGGAAAAGGGGAACAGATAATTAGGAAGTTTTCTTATTTTATTACCGCCAACTTAAGTAAACTATTCCTATCCACAAACTTCACAGATCTAAGGTTGATTCAGTGTCTGATCTCAATTTGTTTCGCTATTACCAACGATTACTCTCGTTTAGTGTTGGTGATGAAACAAAAACCACGTTACAGGACATTGCCGACATCATGTTCACTTCTTCTCGGCATGCTCGTAGCCTGCTAACGCAGATGCAGCAGAAGGCGTGGTTGAGCTGGCACCCGAAAGCTGGGCGGAACCAACGATCGACTCTTATTCTGAATATGGAGTTAGACGTTTTAAAAGAGAGCTTGGCTCTTGAACGTATCAAGCTAGGCAAGTATGAAAAAGCACTGGCGATATTAGATGAAGACGAAATGGCATTTGGCCGTTTGTTAAAAACAACGTCTGGTGCTTCTGTTCAAGAAGGACAGCTCAATATTCAATTAACCTATAAGCGAATGTTTGAGCGCGTCGTTCCACATCAACTTCAGCGTAGCAGCGAACGTTTCTTATTAAGGCAAATCTATTGTTGCTTAGTTTCGAGTGATAACAATGGGAAAGTGCAACCAGAACTCGCACATCACTGGCGTTATGACGAAGACACCTACGAATGGACTTTCTACCTTCGTCCAGGTCTGACTTTTCATAATGGTAATTCCATTGATGCAGAAACAGTGGTTAGCTTGTTTGCAAAGTTGAGTTCATTACAGTACTACGAAAAAGAGTTGGCACATGTTGCTAACATTACTGCGCCAACGCCATTGAAAGTTGTTTTTAAGCTTAATCGAGCTGACTTGGGCTTTGCTGGACTTATTTCTGGTGTGAAATACGGCATTCAACCAGTAAGCCAAGTTAACGTAGCGAATAACAAGCTGGTGGTCGGAAGTGGCCCATTCTCTGTTGTCGAGCACAATGAAAGTCGTTTAAAACTGCAAGCATTTAATGGTTACTATGCATGTAGAGTTCTAACGGATTTGGTGACTATCTGGATTGTTAATGACGAGCAAATGGAGAACCCGTCATTGGCAGCAAATACGTTGCAAAGGGATACTTCGCCCGAGGAGGATTTGTGTGGACACTATATGTCGACGCAAAACCGAGAAAACTCATCGGCGAGCAAGCGTAGCCGAATAGAAGATGGTTGCTTATTCGCCTTATTTAATCAGCACGCTAAGCACAAACTTTCTTTAGCGCAGCGCCGTTATATTAGTGAGCTAATTCAACCTGAGCGCTTGGCCGAAGTGATGCGCCGCGAGAATATTGTATTTGGGAGTATACCCGCTTATAACCTGCTACCAGGTTGGAAGCCAGTGCTCCGTCCGTTTAGTGAGCCGCTTAAGTTACCTAAACATATTACGATAGCGGGATATAACTATACCGCGTTGCGTCGCTGTGCGCGGGCTATTTCTAATCGTTTGGCGAGTGTTGGCAGTAAAGTAGAAATTGTTATGTATTCCTACCGTGAGCTGAACGAGAAGGCTAAGAACGGTGAGCTAAATGAGACAATGGTCGTAACGAACATAAACTTAGATGATAATCGTCATGCCTCAGCGTTCACGAACTTCTTCAGCAACGCTGTGCTATTCCACACTTTGGGAGAAAAGAACGCACAATGGTTAGATGAACAACTACAGAGAGTCAGATCTTTCGTTCCACTTGAGGACTACCTTAATGCATTGGAGCCAATTTCATCGACGTTGATCAGCGAGTATTGGATTGCACCTATGTTCCACCATACACAAACTTTGCGCTTCCAAGGTGTATTAGAAGACGTTGCTTTAACCAATTGGGGTTGGCCAGATATCCGCTCGGTGTGGTCGGCAGATTAACTACCTTAGTTATTTAGCAAAGTGCTGCTTCACGAATTCAATGAAGGCTCTGGTTTTCGCCGATTGATAGATAAGTTGTGGGTACACCAAGTAAACCGCGTTGTGCTGGTGGTCGGTTTCTTCCGATAAAACCTGCATTAGACGACCATGTTCAACGTCTTGTTCGACAAAGTAACTTGCTAACCGAGCAATGCCATTGCCAGACAGGGCTGATTCTTTGAGTAAGCGGTTTTCATTGCTTGAAAGCCAACCTTGGGTTTGAACTGTTCCCGTTTTTAACGGCCACTCTTTTTGATGCAATGTGGTTAAGCATTGATGCTGTTTTAAATCCGCTAACGTCTCCGGCGTACCTTCTTCTTGCAGATAATGAGGAGAGGCAACCAGCCAGTGGTGGTAGTCCAAAAGGTGATGAGCAATCATATTCTCTGGCGGCGTTCTTGTTGCTCGAAACGCAAAGTCGACGCTGGTTTCCGTCAGATTAAACGCTTGATAGCTAGAAAGAATCTCGAACTCTACGTTTGGATGTAAAGCGCGAAACGCCACACACAAATCATGCAGCACCGCTTCGGCAAACATCTTGGGAGCAGTAAGACGAATCAGACCGTCTACTTGCTCAGATTGCTGACTTAAACTCTTTTCCATTTCCATTACGCGGCGTTTGAGATCTTCCGCTTGTGCAAAGATCGATTCACCTTCTGCCGTCAATCTCACGCTGCGTGTGGTTCGAACAATCAAAGGCGTGGCGAGTTCCGATTCCAATCGCTTGATTTGTTCCGACAGGTAACTTTTAGAGATACCAAGTTGCTCTGCTGCTCTAGAAAAGTTGAGTGTTTGAGCCACTTCAGCAAACAGCATCAGTTTTTCGATTCTCTTATAATCTGCCATCTTGATTGCTCGTCTTTATTGTTCGCTTTAATTGTTCGCTTTAATTGTTCGGTAGCGAGGATAATGAATTCGATTTTACGGTATTAAACTAATTTTTACGAACGGTAAGATGGTTCGAGTTAACTTAAGAAATTGAAAACGCAGAAATCGGAAAAGTGAGAATAACGATGAACAATCCAACACTACCGCTCGCCAAAACCTTACCTAACGTTAGTCGCTTGGTCTTCGGCTGTATGGGACTTGGAGGGGAGTGGAATCGCAACCCATTAACCGCCCAAGATGAAAACCAAGCTTATGCCGCTGTCGAGGCTGCATTAGAGGTTGGCATCAATCTCTTTGATCATGCGGATATCTACAAATTCGGTAAGGCAGAAGAAGTGTTTGGGTGCATCTTAGCCAATGACTCAACCTTACGAGAGCGAATTTATCTGCAATCCAAGTGCGGCATCCGTCTAGGAGATGAGCAAGGTGTTAAGCAGTATGACTTCTCTGCCAAATGGGTGACGGCTTCTGTTGAGGGCATTCTTGAGCGCCTTGGCGTGGAAAACCTTGATGTTTTGATGCTGCATCGTCCTGATCCTCTGGTTGAATTTGAAGAACTGGGCACAGCGCTCCAAGCACTGAAACAAGCTGGCAAAGTTAACCACTTCGGTGTTTCTAACATGAACAGTGCTCAAATTGATCTTCTTCAACAAGCAACGGGCGAAGTTATTGTGGCGAACCAGTTGGAAATGAGTCTGGCTAAGTCTGACTTCATAAAGCAAGGCATGGGGCTTCCTTCGTCTGCATCTGACTACGTTGTAGGAACACTGGAGCATGCCCGTAAGCACAATATCCAACTGCAAGCGTGGGGCAGTATGGCGCAAGGAAGGTTCTCAGAGCGTGGCTTACATTCTGATGATCACAACACCAGACAGACGTCGGAGATGGTGATGGCGCTGGCAGCTGAATATGGCGTGCCGTCAGAGGCGATTGTTTTAGCCTTCTTGATGCATCATCCAAACCAAATTCAGCCTGTTATTGGGACTGCAAACCCACAGCGTATTCGCGCTTGTGCTCAAGTAGAGAACGTCACGCTATCACGCAGCCATTGGTATGGATTGTTCGAGAAAACCCTTGGTCATGAGATCCCTTAGGAGAGAAAAATGAAATACGTACAAGTTCAAACTCTAATTCAAACGGCATTGGAAATTGCGACTGCTCGCAAGCAAAACATTGCGGTTGCCGTGGTTGATACACATGGCGAATTGCTCGGTTTTGCCCGAATGGATGATGTGAGTGTGCAAGCAGGTTTGTTGGCACAGAACAAAGCTTACACCTCTTCTAGAGACCGTCAGCCTAGCGGCAATCTGGGTGCTTGGGCTCGTGAGACGGGTAAGCAGTTGAGTTATTGGACTGACCCGAAGATCACAGGCTTTATGGGTGGTGTGCCTATAGAACAAGAGGGGAAAATCGTCGGTGCAATTGGCATTAGCGGTTTGGCTGAGCAAGATGATGAAGCACTTGCGATGGAAGTATTAAACGCGCGTTGAGTATAACGTTTATCAGTAGGTGTGATGCTTTGTCCAGCTTTGTACTCACTGTAGGGACTCAAGTTCACAGGCTTCGTCGAGTCACAATGCTATCTAATAGCCTGAAGTAAGCAGAAGTTGAAATCGCGAACTATGATTAATTTATTTGAAAGCTTTGAGGCCTAAATATGTTTCATAAGGTATTCGTTTCGCTATTTTTTGTTCTCCTCTCAGGCTGTGGTACGAGTGACAGCTCGTTAAAAGAGAGCGGTTATGATGAAGCTTATATCCAAGGCTTTCATGACGGTCGGCATAGTGGTATGCAAGAGGCAGGGAATGATTTTGAACACTATATTAAGGACGAAACAAGGTATCAAACCGACTCAGATTATCGACAAGGCTGGGATGCTGGTGAGGTAGAGGGTAACAAGTTACAAAAGCAGGCGACCGCGATAGGACAAGGCATGATTGATAATTCATATGAAGAACGTGATGTATTTGATCCTGATAAAGTGGCGAAAGATGCAATAAAAGGCGTTGATACATCGGAATTAAAAAGCCTAGAGTAACGGACTGATATAAAGAATAAAACTCGTCATTTGACGAGTTTTATTTTTGTCTAAACGATTCATGTTTCAACGCTCAACAGGACATTCACGTTTGGGTATGAGTAATGTGGTTAATCACCTTTCTTGTTCTTTTGTTCAAGGACTAACGATAACAGGCGAACGAGCAGGGACTGAGCTTCCGGTGAGAGCAATCGCGCCACGGCCGTTAGGTCATTTGCTGTGACATGCTGAACATCACGTACATCTAAAGCAATATCTAGGTCAGTCAAATGAAGCGAACGCAATATGGCACGATATTGTGAGAGTTTAAGATCGGACTCTCCGCGCTCGATCCTTTGATATGTTTTTACGCTCATTCCAGCGATGTTTGCCATTTGCTCACGGGAGAGGCCATTCGATTTTCGTCTTGCAATCAGTGCTTGAATTATAGGGTCTACCTGCATGTGCTCTCCTGAAAGGACAGTTTTGACCTAAACGGAGCAAGAAGTGGACCAGTTTAACCACCACATATTTACCTGCTTTGCAATCAGTATAAAAATAACTGTCTTATAAAAACGTAAATATTTTAGTCAGTTATTAACTCAATGGAAAAGTATCAATCATACAAATCAATAGAAACGAAAGCTTCTATTCGCAAAATGCAACGCATTTTAGATCATTTATTTAGTGAAATTGATCAGCAACATCGTGAGACTAAAGAGAATATTGTGACACTGATTCAACAGTCACAACAGCGATTGATGAACTACAAAGAGCTTTACCTTCACAAAGAATCGATAAGTGAAGTAGAGCTGCGGATGGCGCATGAAAATATGAGTGAGACTGAGAAGCAGGTCGCCGATATGGGTATTCCAGTGTTAACTTATATCATTGGCGCGCTAGATAAAGCGTATTAACACAATCGTAAAGTCGGGCGATACAAGATTTATGCAATTTCGATCAATTGATGACATCTAAAAGAAAGGATGCAAATGCTGGGGAACCACACCCAGCATTCGGACACTCATTTACCTATATTTTCGAACCGTAAATCAGTGTTTAGAGGTATGTGAACCGAACAGTGTCGGTACGCAGCGAATAATAGCGATATTGTCCGATCTAGGCTACGTCCTTGGAATCTAACACCTTCACTTAAACTGTAAATTAATCTGTACACCCAGCCAAATTGAGCCATTGAGCACGTTCTTCCTTCTCTTTAAGCGATAAAAGACTAATTAGTGACGAAAAAAACAACACATCTTAGGTAAAAGATAAGAGTTGTTAAAATATATCGCTATAAGATTGACCTTTTGCTTTTCAATCGTCCTGCTTATGCCTTACAATCTTTTCGAACCAAATCCATTCATAACGAATGGGGTTGATGAATTAAGATGAACAATTTTGCTTCGAACCCAAAGTTGCGCACATTTCATCAACGATGACATCGCCAAAAACGACTCTCAAGTGTTCATGTGCAAATGATTAACCACCTTTTGTTGCGTGTTTTCTTAGCCATACAGGGCTCTTGTAACATAGTGCTCTTGTAACCAAATTTTGACTAAGTCGGAGCGTTTTGTTGTGTGCTTTAGATAAAGCACAACTGGCGAGAAATTAACGGATTGAATTTAGAGGTATTAACCGTGAACCTAAAACTTGTCGGCAGCTCCCTGATCGTTGCAGGTACTGCTCTTGGCGCTGGTATGCTTGCTATACCAATGGTGCTTGCTCAATTTGGCCTCCTTTGGGGCACTCTTCTTATGTTGTTCATCTGGGCTGGAACGACTTATGCTGCGCTGCTCCTTCTTGAAGCCAGTTGTAAAGTAGGTGGTGGTGTGAGCATGAATGCAATTGCTCGCGAAACGCTTGGTAAAGGAGGTCAGTTGGTAACCAACAGCTTGCTTTACGCCCTGTTAGTTTGTCTATTAATGGCTTACATCATTGGTGCGGGTGATCTCGTACAAAAAGTAACAGCCTCATTTGGGCTTCCAACATCTACGATCTCAAGCCAAGTCGGTTTTACTCTTTTAGTTGGTATCATTGTTTCGGCAGGTACAGGGGTAGTAGATAAGCTGAATCGCGGTTTGTTCCTAGGCATGATCGTAGCGCTGATCCTGACACTTTTTGCGCTTGCACCAAGCGTCTCGTTTGAAGGACTTGATGAGGTTGTGAGCGACGATAAAATGGCACTTATCAAAACCAGTTCGGTGCTTTTCACCAGTTTCGGTTTTATGGTCGTGATCCCATCGCTTGTAACTTACAACAAAGAAGCGAGTAAAACACAGCTGCGTAATATGATTATCGTGGGCTCAACTATTCCGCTTGTTTGTTACCTATTATGGTTGTTAGCGGTTGTCGGCAATCTACCACCTCATGAGCTTGTTCAATACTCCAACGTAACAGAGTTGATCTCGGTACTAGGTCAGCAATACGAGGGCTTAGAGTTCATCCTATCCATGTTTACTGGTTTGGCACTGCTAACGTCGTTCTTAGGTGTTGCAATGGCGCTATATGATCAAAATGCAGACCTACTGAAAGCAAGTAAGCCAGTGATTTTTGTTACTACTTTTGTGCTACCACTATTAGGTGCTGTATTTGCGCCAGAACACTTCCTAGCTATTCTCAGCTACGCGGGGATTATTCTTGTGTTTCTCGCGGTCTTTGTCCCATTATCAATGACCATGAAAGTGCGCCGAGTGCCGGTAAAAGATGACAATATTTATGAAGCTGGTGGCGGCGCAATGGGAATGAGCATGATCTTCCTATTCGGCTGTTTCTTGCTGTTTGCCCAAGCAGTATAAAATCACGCTAGCTTATTTAAAAACTGAGCCGCTCGTAGTCAAACGGGCGGCTTTTTTGTATTCATAGCCGAACCCAGGCCACTCGAAGTCATCAGCATTTGTGATGTTTGACGTTTCTCTGATAATCACGGTTAGCGCTGACTTTTTAGTAAAACTCCTTAGCGAAAGGCTGACATGTACAGTGATTCACCCTTCTATTATATCGATGTTGATATGAATAAGAGGCTCTGTTGTGTCAAAGCAATTATCTTTTGCCATGGTTGGCGTTATGTTGTCTTTAGGTGTGTTGAGTACAGAAGCGGTGGCTGACCCGAAGCATAAGCATGGACATCGGTACGATCACCATCATGCGCATTACCACCATCATAAACACAAGCGCAAGCATAAACATAAACACAAACATCGTGACGTTATTTATGTGGAGACCCGTCGACCAAGGCGCAGTTACTATTACCATGACCGAATTCCTCGGAATAGTACCTACATAAAGATTGGAGATTTCACTTATCTAAAAGTGGACGACCGCTATTATCGTCGTTCTAATGATCGCTATATCCATGTCGAGTTCAATTAAACTTGAAAGGACACATAGTCGGCGTTCTTGTAATGTTGAAGCTTAATAGCACCAACATGGCACATGTAACATCGACCAATACTAGGGTTAAAAACAAAAACAGCGAGCCGGTGCTCGCTGTTTTTGCTTAGATGAGTGTTAGACAGTAAATCTATTTAAGATTTGATCTTGTTTATGTACATCTTCTTGTTGCGCCTGCATCGCGTCGTTGGTTCGATTTGCCGATTCGGCGACTTGAGTCGATAGGTCTTTAATATTCACCGTATTGTTGTTGATCTCTTCAGCGACAAGGCTTTGCTCTTCCGCTGCTGAGGCAATTTGCAAGTTCATATCGGAAATACGCTGAATCGCATCACGAATGCGTTGTAACGCACTATTTGCTAAACCCGCTTTTTCAACGGCCTCTATAGCACTACCTTTGCTTTGATGCATGGCATTTGCCACAGATGAAGCGCCAGATTGTAGTTGCTCAATCATAGTACGAATCTCTGTTGTCGACTCTTGAGTACGTTGTGCCAGTGTACGTACTTCATCTGCAACAACGGCGAAGCCTCGGCCAGATTCTCCCGCACGTGCAGCCTCGATTGCGGCATTCAACGCGAGTAAGTTCGTTTGGTCCGCAATATCGTTGATGACTTTTAGAATCGTTTCGATATTGGCGGTAGCAGATTCCAACACTTGTACTTCTTCGACTGCAAGGTCAATGCTATCGGAAAGCATGTTTATCGTTTGTGTCGATTCACCAACGATAGAAGACCCCTCAACCGTTGCTTGGTCGGCTTCTTTGGCTGCACTTGCCGCACCTTGCGCATTATTAGCAACCTCTGTCGCGGTGACAGACATCTCATGCATAGCGGTAGCAAGTTGTTCTAGCTCTTGCAGCTGAGTGTGAATTGCGCCTGCCGAGTCTTTTGCGCCCTCAGCGGTGATTTGAGTTCCGTTTAAAATTTGATCAGAAATACGTTTCGACTCAATGATTTGCTGTTGTAAGTTCTCCATGAACGTATTGAAGTTTGTGGCAAGCTCAGAAAACTCTTGGTCAGTATCTGTTTCGAGGCGTTGTGTGAGGTCGCCTTTCCCTGATGCTACATCTTTAATCGCATTGTTTAGCGTGTCCAAAGGACGCATGAGAGTGCGAATCAACAGAGTTAGGGCGATAATAGATGCAATCACGGCAATGATTGAATAAATAATAGCGTTGTTACGGAGCTCTCCTACGGCAGAATAGGCAACAGCTTCATCGATCACCGAACCTACGTACCAGTTCTCGCCAGGAATGTGAGTCAGGTTAACCATGTAGCGGTTGCCATCAATCTCAACATGTTGTGCTGATTGCGTAAGTTCGATTTGTGGGAGGTAGCTACCGACTTTCTCACCGTTGTATTTACTTTGAGGGTGAGCAATGGTTGTGCCATCAGCGGTGACCAGAAATAAGTAACCAGCATCAAACAGATTCACTTGGTTGACCAGATCTGAAAGGGTAGTTAATTCGAGGTCATAAAACATACCGGCTAAAAACTGGCCATTTTCTTTTACTGGCGTACCAACAGAGATGATAACGTTTTTCGAAGACGCATCGACGTACGGATCGGTTACGACCAAATCGCCTTTGCTCTTAGCTGCAATAAACCAAGGACGCTGACGTGGGTCGTAGTCTGGACCCGCATCCCAGCCGTCGTCATTTTCAATCACAAAGCCATTACTTTCATAACCAAAACCGATGGCAAGGAAGCTGCTTTTTGGCGTGGGTCTTTCAAGTATGTTTTGAACATAGCTATGTGAACTGGGATCAAGCTCAATCACTTCAGTAATGGAGCGAGCGAGATCCTTCTTTGCATTCATTTCTGATTGCACAGTGTTACCAACACTGGTCAATATCTCGTTGACACTTGAGTCGATTTGCTCCTGAGTTTGGGAGCGGATGGTCATAACTTGTTGTGTCGACAATAACGACACGGTAATTAGCAGCAAAAATGAAGAGGCTGTGACAACCTTATGTCTGAATTTCATGAGCTTTCCTCTGATTCTCCCGGTTGGTTCCACTTTGCTTTCGCCTCTTTTAAACCGGGCGAATTGGGCATAAAGAGAAACCTATTGTGTTTGGTTATATTTTTATCGACATCTTTGTCAAAAACATGAACTCATTTGTCGTCTTTTTTAACTAAATTTAAACAAAACGATAGTTTACGTTAAAACTTGTGAGTGTGATCATGTTTGCGAGCTCGATTAATGAAATCGTCATAATGAAAAGAATTGCTTAACAAACAGTGGTATCAACTGGTTTTACAGGTGAGGTGATGAAAATTTTGTTGGTGCTGACAGGTGTTTTGTTTAAGTTTTGTCTTTGTAAACTATGAGCTTTTTACTAAAAGCCTAATGTGGACGGAGTTTTAGGTATAAAAAAGGCCCCGACGATGCGGAGCCTTTGTTAATTGACGTCTCGATTTTAGAAAATAAGATGAGCAACGCCAGCAATCACAGGTAACGTGATTAGCGTACGTAAAATGAAGATTACGAAGAGCTCTACAATGTTTACTGGAATTTTGCTGCCTAACAGTAGGGCACCTACTTCCGACATGTAGATAAGCTGAGTTACTGACATTGCCGCAATAACAAAACGTGTCATTTCGTTATCGATTGATGCCGCTAAAATTGCTGGAATAAACATATCCGCAAAGCCAACAACGATTGTCTGTGATGCTGCAACAGGTTCAGGGACTTGCAGTAGCTCTAGGTATGGGATAAACGGTTGACCCAGAATTGCAAATACAGGCGTGTATTCTGCAATCACCAATGCAACGGTACCAAGACCCATAACTACAGGTAGTACGCCAAATACCATATCGACTGCGTTGTGTACGCCTTCTTTAAATACAGACTGAACCGATGTGACTTGACCAGCTCGCTTAAGAGCTAGATCCATACCCCAAGAGAATGTGGTGTGGCCTTCTGGCACTGCATCTGCGTCTTTATCAGGGTTGCCGCCGTCAATGTAGCGATCTTTCTTCAGACTAAGCGGAGGCAGGCGAGGAATGATAATCGCAGCTACGATACCAGCTAGACAGATAGCGCCGTAGAAAGGCAAAAATAAGTGCTCTAGTTTTACCTGAGCGATAACAACTAAGCTAAACGTGATCGATACTGCTGAGAAAGTGGTCCCGACAACAGCCGCTTCACGCTGAGTATAGAACTTATTTTCGTATTGCTTGCTGGTTAGCAAGATACCAACACTTCCGTCGCCTAACCAAGATGCCATACAGTCAATTGCACTGCGGCCAGGTAGGTTGAATACCGGACGCATTATTTTACTGAGTAACGCACCAAATAGCTCCAGAAGACCGAAGTTCAAAAGAAGCGGAAGCAGTAAACCCGCGAAAATGAAAACGGCAAACAGAGTAGGTAGAAGACCAGTAAGAACAAGCCCGCCAGTGTTCTCTTCCCAAATTGCTTTTGGACCCACTTGGAAGAACGTCATTAACACGGCAGCGCCGCCTATTAAACGAACAACGAGCCAAAGTGGAGATGGGTTGAAGAGACCGTTTAAAAAACCATTACGTAAAATTGCAGCTGGCTTAAAAATTTTGCAAAGAACAGAAGCAACGGCCATGAAAGCGATGATACTGGTGACGATAGCAATCAAGGTATCGCCTAACACCGCTGGGATGACTTTTGCCATCACTGCAACGGGAATGGTTAGGCCGCCATCGTAAGAGATCGGAGCCATAAAGAGTAGAAGACCAATTAGGGAAGGGATGAAAAACATCCAAAAGTTGCCCTTAGGAGCTTCAGTAGCATTAGTGGTGTTATGCATAGTTGTCTCGTGTTACTACTAGTCAATACTTGCCATTTCCATGACATAAATATTCACTAAACATCCGTATTTAATCACAGTTTTGCGGAGGGTACCCGCAAACTGCATCCATTGCAATACTATTCATTAAATACATCTAGTTATTCAGCCGATTTGTCGGGTAATTGGTCAAATAACGTCTAAGTGTATGCGAATATGTTGCTTGTGTTAGAAAATTGTAGCACGAGAGGCGAATTGCGCAGTGAATTATGGGGCGCATTGTGACTGGAATAATAAAATGGTAAACAAATGTGATTTTGATCTAACTAACTTCTTAGCCAGAAATTCAGTTAGCCTTATCTATTCTAAGGTTTTTAGTGGTGTCAAAATACCGTTCAGCGTTTCTTGTACCGTTGCAGTGTGAACCTATTGAGCCAAATCCGATTGAAGCATGTCGCTTCAATCGGATCGAAATTTTATGCTTTTTGTTGACGGCTAAGTATGTATAGGTAACTCCAGTAAATCAGAGCCGTAGAAAAAGCCAATATTGCTGGGAAAACCAGCGTATATAAACCATATACCGTAAATAGAGCCGCTCCCGCGACGCCGCCAAACAAAAAGCCAAAGAAAATGAATAGGAATAATTTTGCTTTACGTCGGTCAAATTGACGACCTCTCAAGCTTTCTCCAATCATAATCCCTAGATCGGTGATGATTCCGGTCATATGTGTGGTTCTGACTACTGCGCCGCTAAACGTGGTGATCATTGCGTTTTGTAATCCACATGCTGCTGATGCTAGATATTGACCGTACAAATCCCCTTGCACCAAAAAGCCCAAGCTGAGTAAGAGCAAGCTCCCTTCTATGCACAGTGCAACACCATATCTTCGCCCTAGTTTTAACGCACTGCTTTCAATAAAAAAGCCGCTAAAGGCAGCGCCAATCAAAAAGCTAAATACGATGAAGAGCAGGTGAATGGAGCTCTCCACACCTGTTAGCAAGCTGTTCCCTAGCTGAGTTACGGTTCCCGAAAGATGAGTTATCGCTTGGTGTTGAAAGCCGAGAAGACCAACGGCGTTGACGCAGCCCGCGAGAAGAGCTAGTAGAAACGCGCCATATTCCACCCAACGAGGAAGTCTGGAAATCACAATAAACCCCCACCAAATATTAGGAGCCGATTATAACGCTCACACCGAGTTACGAAACCCTTTACAGTAAAACTCGATTGATCATTCTCAAAAAAATCTCACTTATAGGGCGTTTGTCCGAGCCAAAGTAAATACGTGAACGAGGATTGCTCGCTAGCAGATGTGTTCCGTTGTGCATTCGAAACTCACCCACCCGTGTTTCATTTGTTCATAGACTGAAACGGTAGGTTGGTGGAACTCTTTATCGGTAAATAGACCGACGGGAATGATCATGATTTCTGGGTATGCAGAAACGAACAACCTCATTGTCGTGCCGCAGGATGGACAAAAGTCATACTGAACCTCACTGCCATCATCGCCAATTCGGGTATAGCTAGTGACTTCACCGTTTAAAGTGACGTGCTCTTTTTCAAAGCGAGCTTGTACCCCAAAAACACTGCCAGTTCGTTTTTGGCATTCGAAGCAATGACGGACAGACGTGTGGGTGGGCTCTCCCTTACAACGGATCTCAACTAAACCGCAGGCGCACTCGCATGTATGAATGGTTTTTGTCATCGTGATTACCTATTTGTCCCAACACACCGATAGACCTAGAGCACAGAGCTTGTGTCACTGGCTCGTTATTAGCTCTGGACTTGAAACTATTTGGATACAATCAGTTTAGTTTAATTTTGAAACACTTGAAGAGGTGAAATCATTTGGGTATACAATGGTATACTCGCTTTTCGTTTATACCTTGAAACAAGGAAGCCTTCATGACTTACAAAAAAATCCTGCCGATACCACTTATTCTACTTATTCCAATCGTTTTATTAGTTGTGGTTGTGATCGCAGGTGTTTATCGTTTTAGTTTGTCTGATGACGAGATCATGGCTAAGTTTCCTCAAACAGAAGTAGAAACTAACGTTATTGTGCAAGAGACGCTTGGCATCACTGCACGTAACCCTTGGACGATCCAAGTACCCGAGCAAAGTGCGGTCACTTTTCTTGATGAGTGGGATAAAGAAAACGGCTATTTGATCGGTGACTATGATGCAGGTGCGACAAAAGGTCAGATACTTGTTCCAACTGCGTCGATTAGTCAGCGTGAGATTGAAGGTGTTTCATGGGTTGTTGCACCGATGATTGTAACGACACAAGGTAGCGGTTCGTTTAACTATGTTGGCTTGTTCAAGTTTGACCCCGTGCCGAGCCGAGTTGTCCTTTTAGACAGTATTTTTGTTGGTGACCGCGTGAAATTTACTCAGCTCGAATGGAAAAGTGATACAACTATCACGCTTTCATATTTAGCGCACGGTGACGATCAAGCAATGGCAGACACGCCAAATCAATTCAATTCATCCACATTACAGCGTGTAGGGAATAACTTACATATGCAACAGTGATGGATTTTTTTTGAGTTCTGTAAAAATTCAGTATTTTCTGCGCTAGATCTCGAAATTTCCTAGTGATTTCTTATTCGGGAATGCATAAGCTATGAGCCTTGTTTGAAAGGAGATAGTAATTCCCGTGTCTACAAATGAAATTACAAGACGGTTGCCGAATCTGACAAGTCGTAGAGCGCTGCTGTTATACTCCTTGCCAGTTTTAGTTGCGATTGGTGTTTCTCACTCTCTCAAAGAGTCACCTTTAACCAAAACCATCGCATTGAACCTACCTGAATCTCAGGTCGTTGAAAAAATTCTTGATGCGACAACTGCCGAAGTTGTCACTCCCCCGAACTTCGAATATCAAATCCAAGCAGGTGACAACCTAAGCACTATTTTTAGTCAGCTCGGTTTCGGTTACAGCTCGTTAATGAAAGTAATGGAAACGGATTTGAACTACTTGGCACTTGATACACTTAAGCCGGGCAATACGCTCCGTTTCTGGCGTGATGATGCAACAGGCGAGTTAGCGAAAATGGAACTGCAATTTTCTATTGCAGATAAAGTGGTCTACAAGCTGAATAGTGACGGTAGCTATGACTTTACTGATATTTCCATTCCTGGCGTGTGGAGCCAAGAACCTTTAGTTGGCGTCATTCAAGGCAGTTTTTCTTCTTCTGCTAGTCGTTTAGGTTTAACGTCAGCGGAAGTGAGTCAAGTCGTAAGCTTACTCAAAGAACAACTTAACTTTGGACGTGATCTTCGTGCAGGTGACCGATTTGAAGTTGTTCGTCGCTCACAAAGCATCAATGGTGTACCAACAGGTAAGAACGAAATTGAGGCGATTAAGATTTATAATCGCGGCCGCGAGATCACCGCTTACCTTCATACTGATGGTCAATTCTACAATGCCAAAGGTGAAAGCTTACAGCGCGCATTCCAGCGTTACCCTGTAAGTAGTCGTTGGCGTATCAGTTCTGGCTTCAACCCTAATCGTTTACATCCAGTAACGGGGCGTGTTGCGCCGCACAACGGCACTGACTTTGCTGTACCAACCGGTACACCAGTCGTTTCTACTGGTGATGGTACAGTGATCATGACTCGTAAACACCCATATGCGGGTAACTACGTGGTTGTTGAGCACGGCAGCAAATACAAAACCCGTTACTTACACCTAAGTAAGATTTTGGTGAAGAAAGGGCAAAAGGTTTCTCGAGGCCAGCGTATCGGTCTTTCTGGTAAAACAGGTCGAGTGACTGGGCCACACCTTCACTATGAGTTGATTGAATACGGCCGTCCAGTTAACGCTATGCGAGCAAATATCCCAATGGCGAGTTCTGTTCCTAAGAAAGAGATGGCTACTTTTGTCGCGAACAGAGATGAAATGGATAGACTATTACGCGATAAAGAGAAAGCAGTGCTGTAATAAAGTACTTCGCTTAAAAAACAAAAAGAGACTAAGCATAGCTTGGTCTCTTTTACTTTGTGCATTAACTAGATTTGAATTCTATGACAGCAGTCTGTTCAGTACGTTAGGCACTCCGCACTTCACGTTCATTTATCAGGTGTACGATTTCTTCAACACTGTGTGGACGAGAGTAAAAATAACCTTGGATGTAGTGGCAGCCCATTTCAATTAACTTTTGTAGTGCTCTATCGTCTTCTACGCCTTCGGCAATCAAATCCACATCAAGCAGCTCTGCCAATTGCGCTATCAAAAACACTACTTGTTCAGAGGTTGTATTTGAGAGCATGTTCTGCACAAAGGTAGCATCGATTTTGATGCTATCAATCGGATAATTGTGTATATAGTTCAAGCTTGAGTATCCCGTACCAAAATCATCCAGTGCGACTTTAAAACCCAAGTATCGCAACGAGTTAAGTACCATCTGTTCACGGCCACTTTGTGAGAGTAAGACGGTCTCGGTGAGCTCTATAACAAAGTCTTTTGCTTCGTGCTGATACTTTTCAACCATGTTGGTTAAGTGATTAATATAACGGTTGGAATCAACCAGCTCATACGCTGAGCAATTGATGGAGAGTTTGACTTTATAGCCTAGGTTCGCTTCGAGTTCTTGCTTTGCGATACACGCGAGTTCAATAATCCGTTCACCTAACTCGATAATCAGGCCTGATTGTTCGGCAGCTTCAATGAACTCCGCTGGAGAGATATTTCCATAGATATTGCTATTCCAACGAGTCAAAATTTCAAAGTAATTCCAGCGGTCGCTCGTGATATCAACGATCGGTTGAACCACTACATACAACTCATCGCTGTCTTGTATATCAGTACTTAGCTGGATTCGCATTGCCTCAATAAGCTGCGTCCTACGGTGGTATAACGCACTAAGGTGTGTGTCGTAATGCTGAATCCGTGTATCGCGGTGTTTTTTACAATCTTTGAGAGCGAGACTGGCATTCAAAATCAGCTCATCACTGTTCAACATATGTACTGGGGCACGTGCAATACCAATACTAACGGTGAAAGAAATCCGGTTAGATTTGTCGCTGTAGCCACTTTCAATTTTGTCGAGTACTTCCTGACACACGGCGACAGGATCTTCGTCGTACGTGATGAAGGCGAATTCATCTCCTGCGACACGGAACGCATTGTTTGGCGACGACAAACTCTGTTGAATGGCGTTAGCTGTGAACTTAATGATTTGGTCGCCGATATAGTTTCCGTTGATATCATTGATCGATTTGAAATTATCGATATCAAGATACGCCAAACTGAATGGGCGAGTCGCCTGCTGCGTTAATGTCTCCAAGGTATCAGCTAAACAGCTACGGTTGAGCAGTCCAGTTAGGTTATCATGCGATACCTCATAGCTAAGCTGATTAAGAAGCTTATCTGAACGTTCACTGACCCACTTTTCACGTAAGCTATGAATAATGACATTGGCATAAAATCGGTGGAAGTCGAGGATATCTTGCGCTTCTTTCGCGTGGATGCTTCGGGTAAAGGTAGACAGTAAAATTCCCAGAACTTCGCCATTTTGTGTCTTCAATGGCAGGCCAATGTAAGCTTGAATGCCATCTTCTTGAAACATCTGATCTTCAGGAAAACGCTTGTATACCTGGTCTTGATAGAAAATATGTTCGCCAATGTCTTTCGCCACTTTTTCACAGGTGGTGCCTGAAAGGTGGTAGCTTAGGTTGTCTGTAATTTTTCCATTGCTGGCGAAGGAAATGGTATGAGCCGAATGCTGAAGATGCGCAACTTCTACAACGCAAGTGCAATGGCTCTGCAAGTGTTGATGAATATCTAGCGTGACTCGGTTTAGCTGAGCCGTGCCGTTTAGCTTCAATATCTCATCAATTTTGTGGAAACTGATTTGTACCTGACCCATCGAGCATTTCACCTAGCGTTGTTATTAACATATCGTGTAAGACACGACGAATTATTATTTGATATGCATCAAATAAACTATCGGTTACTAAGGCAGATTTTTCAAATTTTGTGAACGAACAAATCATTATTTTCATGTTTTTATGCTTGAACCTTTTAAAGTTATAGCGATAAAAACGCTAAGCTAGGCGCGCTTCTCCTCTTCTAATCGTGATTTGAGATAATCGAGGAATAGCTTAGTTCGGGTGTGCTGATAATCCAGCTTTGGATAGTAGGCATATACAGTGGCTTTATCCGCTGTGATATCGGGCAGGATAGGGACTAACGCGCCGGATTTGAGATCATCTTTGATCATGACGTTGTTCGTCATCAAAATACCCATGCCTCTTTTGGCACCATGAAACAGCGCTTCTGGGTTGGTCGTGGCAAAGTTACCGGACAAGCTGATACGTTTGCCTCGATTTGTTTTGATTTCTCGTGAGGGTTTTTCTCCCCAAATCAGGACATTATGCTCTGTCAGATCCTCAACGCATTGTGGTGTTCCATATTTTTTTAGGTAACTAGGCGCGGCGTAAAACTGTGCTTTGTGTTCGAAAAGCGCTGTGGCTTTGAAACTTAGAGAGTTCAGTTGCTCTAATTCCCGGCTAATAAACAGGTCTAAGCTTAGCTCTGGCAATTGGCCTGGTAGCGTTGTTGTTAATTGAAGTGTGATGTCTGGATATTTCTCAAGAAAATCATCAAGATAATGAACTAGAAATTTAGAACCAACGGCCAGCGTTGCCCCAATTTTTAATAGCCCCGCTGGTGATTGGTTGACTGAGCGAGTTTCATCTAATACCGATTGCCATGAATCAAGCTGACTTTTTGCTCGTTGATAAAACAGAGCACCAGCTTCAGTTTGGCTAATTGAGCGGGTCGTACGTTTGAGTAGTTGAACGCCAATTTTATCTTCTAGCCATTGAACTCGCTTACTGATAGCTGAGCTGGTGGTATTGAGTTTCCGCGCTGCTGCATTAAAGCTACCTTCTTCGACCACACGAATATAACTCTTCACGCTTTGAATCCAGTCCATTGTATCTCCTTGGGAATTAATTCCTTTCCAACTTAGCTGATTATCATCTTTGAGTATCAAATATACACTGTTTGCCATCAATCTGTCACAAAGTAGGAGGAACGTTTGCGTAAAACACCATTGTTATTAGCGATGATGATCATTGCCACAGGCCAAGTTGGCGTTAGTATTTATCTTCCTTCTTTGCCATTGATTGGTCATGACTTGAATTTGCCGCAACATTCGATTCAGAATCTCGTCACGCTATTTCTCGTTGGCTTCGGTATCTCTCAGCTTTTTTACGGCCCATTGTCTGATGCGATTGGTCGTCGGCCGGTGTTTATTCTGGGGCAAAGTGTATATCTAGTTGGTACGGTTATTTGCATCGCGTTTTCGGACAACATTGTTGCCCTTGAAGCGGGACGGTTACTGCAAGGCCTAGGAGCGGGCAGCGCTTCGGTACTTGGTCGGTCAGTACTGCGTGATAGTTATGACGGTATGCAATTAACCAAAGCGCTATCTTATATTTCAGTCACTGCTTCAGTGATGCCAATTATTGCTCCGCTGTTTGGTGGCTGGATTGCTTTTCACCTGAGTTGGCACGCTGTCTTCGTGTTTGTACTGATTTACTTAATGGCAATTTTTACACTTGGTTTATTGGTGCTGCCAGAAACGCTGCCTTATCCGAAGAGAAAATTTAAAGTAGGCGAAGTAAGCGCGAACTATTTGCGTCTGTTAACGAATACACAAGTGATTGGTAGTGCGAGCTACAACTGGCTTAGTTATTTATCGGCTCTGGTTACGCTCTCCTTGTATCCATTTTTAATGCAACAAGAGTTAGGATTAACGGCGGCAGATTACGGCTCTTTGATGATCATACCATCAGTTGGTTTGCTGACGGGTAGCTTAGTGCTGAACTTGATCAATGCTCGTTACAAAGCTCAGCAAATCTTGCTGATGAGTTTCGCGATTGTTGCTGTTGCTGGCTTCATGTTGTTGGTTACCCCCTTCAGTGTATTTTCATTGCTGACGGCATTCACGTGTTTAAGTTTTGCTCAAGGCATGTCATTCCCAGTATCGATCAGTTTGCTACTTTCACCACATAAGCAACAGGCAGGCGCGGTTTCTGCGCTATCTGGTTCTATTCAAATGTGTTTAGCAGGTTTGTTTGGTGGGTACTTAGTAGACTCATGGGTTACGAATCAGCAGCAGCTTGGGGTGTTTTATTTGTTTATTGCGTTACTTTCTTGCTTTGTTCTTGTACTAAGCCAATTTCGTAAAGTGCCAGAAGGGACGGTTCAAGCAGAAACTTCCATCTGAATATACTTGCAACCAGAAGGTCGGCTTTCTAAAATGCGCAGCTAAATTAAGCTTGGCCTGTTGTGTATACTGAATGACTTGGTTTGAAAGGAAGAGGGCGAACCTTGATACTTCTCTCAAGCTTGGAATACATTTCTGCCCAATGGCTATCCGATCTCTAATCGTTAGGTGAAAGAATGCAACAAAACGAATTTGAAACACTGGTAAAAGAAATTACTCAGCAAGAAAGCATGCCAAAGGCACTTGAAATCTTGAAGGCGTGTGAGGAAGAAGAAGTTGCACAAGCGGCGCAATCCCTAACGGGTCAGTTTGGCCTTGCAGAAGTTGATGGTGAGAAACGTATTTACCATATTACCACTCAAGAAGATGAGTCCGGAGAAGAGCAAGAATACGTAGAGCACGTCATGAATGAAGGCGATCACTTGATCAAGTTTGCTGCGTGGTTCTTTGAAACATTCTTTGAAATCAAACAGAAAGATACGTACGTCGCAGCGGGTAAAACATACCAACAACCTAAGCGATAGACGCTCATTTCAAGAAATCCACGAAAACCAAACTGAAAGTTAATTACAAAATAAATGTGACTGGAGTCTTGTTTTTATCTAATTGTGGTGTAAAATTACAACATAGTTAAGTCAATACATTCAGGAGAAGGTCATGGGTAACGAACTTGGTGGTGCTTATATTGGCCAGATGATTGCAAAAGACGCGATGCACAAAGCGCTTTACGGTAAAGCGAAGAAGAAAAAAGCTTCTGTTTTTGCTCGTGTTATTAAAAAACTGGCGAAATAATTTAAAAAGCCCTGATTGAAAAATCAGGGCTTTTTGCTTTTCTCTGTTTTGTTGTTAGTAAGTAGCCAACATATTGCACAACATTGGCAAAACGCTACTCAAAGATTGATGACATTTAAATCTAGAATTACGCGGATTGGCTTGGTATCTCCACAACATTGTTAGGCACTTTATCTAGCCCCTTTGCTGATAACCACTTTTCTAAATCGTCAGCGCCTCCAATATATTTTCCATCTAACCAAATTTGCGGCACTGTTACCGGTGTTTTTTCGCCAATGATGGCTTTTACTTCAGGAATCATGCGGTATAAGGCGGCGCTGTCTTTAACTACATCATGGTACTCATACTGAACGCCAGCCTCGTCAAGTAATTGTTTGGCTTTGACACAGTAAGGGCAAGTTGCTTTACCATAAACAATGTTGCCTTTTAGCTCATCGCGTTTTACCCACTCAGCAATAACAGACTGTACAAGCACACCCCGATTCAATGCTTCTCCTTGGCTGATAACTTTCCCTTCGACAAGAAGAATGGGTGCATGCCAAGCACCAGTTTTTAATGGTTCCCACCAGTGCGATAACCAATCTTTTACTTCAAGTTCAACGGGCACATCGGCTAGTTCGTTTTCAAAAGTATCCTTTAAAATATCTTTGGTTAATGTACATTCACCACAAGGAATATTGACTTTGAATGGGCCCCAACTACCAGCCCAGCGATACAGTGTAATTTTGATTGGTTGACTCATATGGGTTCCTCATTTCCTTTCCTGAAAATATAGAACTTTTAAATTAGATTTTTCTTTCAACTAACTTTGTCTTTTTCGCTTCCCAATGCGTAATAAACGCAATAGATGCAATAATAATCGCAGCACCTAACCATAAACGACCAGGTGGCACCCAACCAAACACCAACCAACCAGCAACAACATTCAAAGGCAGTTTGGCGTGATCAAATGGTTGCACAAATGAGGCGTCTGCTACTGCATATGCTTTAACGATAGCCCATTGAGCGAGTGCTGTAAGTGCACCTGCGGCTAAAAGCACACCCCATATCGTCCACGTATCTGGCATAGTAAACGTCGGTATCGCTAACAAGATATTAAATGGCGTTATCAGCAGTAATAAATAGACGACCATGGTTGAAGGCGGATCGTTTACCGACATTTTTTTAACCATTAATGAATACGCTGCCCAGAAAAATGCGGCGCCAACAGGGAGCAGGGTCGCCCATGTAAATGAGTCTGCCCAAGGCTCAAGAATGATCATGGCACCAACAAACCCCGTCAATGTAGCGAGCCAGCGTGCAGTACCTACTTTCTCTTTGAGTAACAAGCCAGAACCAACTGTGGCAAATAACGGGGAGGTCATGAGAAGTGCAATACCTTGCCAAATTGGAACTGGGTAAGCGAGAGCCCATAACCAAAGTTGAATCCCGATAACAGAGAGAAAAATGCGGAATGCATGCCAGCCAAAGTGTTGGGTTCTTAAAGAACGTCTAATCCCAAGTGTACGTAGGTAGGGCAGAATAACAAATAAGGCGATTGCATATTGGAATAACGCAAATGTGGTGGAGGAGACACCAAAGTTGATGCTAGCAATTTGGGCGAAGTTGTTCACTATGGCGAATGCCAAGCCAGCTGTTAGCATCCAGGACGCACCTTGAACAGGATGATGATTCAATTGAAAAATTCCAGTTTGATAGAGGTGGCGGGATCATACGTCCTATTGTTTTTCGCGCCAATAAAAAAATGCCTCCCAGAGGGAGGCGACATTACCAATTCAAAGGACGTGCCTGTTATAACAGGTACAAAGAACGAGAAGCACAAACGCTGCCATGCATTTGCATAAATAATATTGCAGAACACGTGCCAACTTTTATATATTTGATTTTAAATGGTTTTTTGGTTTTTCTATGTTGTCGATTAGATGAAATGCACTAACTTAGTGATCAATCGCATTAAAAGAGGGCAGAAGTAGGCGTCGTTACGCTCGTCTTTCATTGCTGAGCGATGCTTGGATAGTGTGAAAACTTATCGAGTTGTGTTGGGTTAAATAAAAAATGGCCAGCAAAGGTGCTGGCCAAGTGGACTCGCTCTTAGGACAAGAGTGAATTAGAAATCGTAACGTACGCCTAGGCGCAGTGTATCTTCGCCTTCTGTTACTAGACCTGTTGTTGCATCTTTTGCTTCATCAAGTTGGTTGATGTAGTAAGACAGGTAAGTACGGAAGTTGCTGTTTAGTTTGTAGTAACCAACAAGCTCGATACCTTCAACGGTGTCGTACTTTGAACCGTTGTCTGGATCATTCTCTTGAGCTGTGTATAGAGCTGCAAGTGTCACTTTGCTTGCTACTTTGTAGCTTGCGACTAGCTCGTAAGCCGTAAAGTCTTCAGAGTCAGTCAGGGAACCTTGAGAATAAGTACCTGCTAGGTAAAGGTTGTCCATCGAGTAAGCGATACCACCTAGAATTTGATCTTCAGAGTTATCTTTATCTACATCGCCACCAGAGTATGCAAGACCAAAGTCGAGGCCCATTGGTAGTGAGTACATTCCAGAGATGCCGTATTTATCTTCGTTATCGCTAGAGTTTGCTTGGTAGGTTGCTTGAAGTTGTAGTGCATCAAACGCACCACGGTATGCGAAAACGCTGTCTTGCTTATCAGAAGACGAATCAATAACTTGCTGAACACCAGAGAATTCAGTGATATCCGTCATGTCAGAGATGATGACGGCAGCCATGTCTTGACGACCTACAGAGAAAGCACCGATATCAGAGTCGACGCCTGCATACATGTAGCGGTTTTTGAATTCACTCTTGCCCGTTTTTTGTTCGGCTTCGTAAACACCGAAAGCAGAAAGGCCGTTGCCGATGTCTGTTTTACCTTTTAGGTTAAGACGAGCACGGCTTTTATCTTCCATAGAACCTTCAACTTCAGCACCGTCTGAACCGATGAAGTCACCACGAAACTCAACGCGGCCGCCAACTTTTAATTCAGTACCGTCGTTTTTGTATACAGTTGCTGCGAATGATGGTGCTGATACCAATGCTGTAAGAATTGCAGTAGTTAGTGCTGCCTTTTTCATTTTCTTATTACCCTAGTTGTAATCGATGGGCTTTCTTGCCCGATGTGTTGATGACGCTAAGGTAAAGGCTGAAAATGAAAGATAGATTTCTGTTAAGTTATGATTTGATTGCACTTTTATTGCTGGAAAGAATAAGTTCCCCTTCTCATACCACTTATAAAAAGAAAGGTTTATCTTTTTTGAGGTTTTTTCCTCTCCGTTGAAGACTGTGTTTTTTTCAAAAAGTTCCTGAATTGTTTCTTGACCCTAAATGTAAGTAAACATTTCAATTTGGCAGGGAAGTTTGGCCTAAAAATAGCGAATCATCAGCTATTTGTGAGCTCACTCTCTCTAAAGCATTTCTTATTGTAAGGTTTTTATTTCTCGATTTCTTGAAGGCTAAGTAAACGATTGCTTTTTAGGTTTTGTCTGAGATCTTTTCACTCGGTTGTCAGGAACTAATCAAATAAAGTGTCGGCAGTTGTTACACAAAGGTAAAACTAATCTGGTGGAAACGATGCCTCGGATAGCCTTTGTATTCCTCTCTTTGTTCATCATTTCGTTTTTACGAAAGTGAACCAAAGCCGGGTCTAAAACTGACTAACCAACTAATAAGTAATGGATTTAGAAATGAATAAAAAATTATTAGCAGCGGCAATCGCGGCAGCAACCTTCGGTACTCAAGCAGTTGCAGTGGAACTATATAATAACGATGGCACAACATTTTCGATGGGCGGCCACGTTTCTGTTAATTTAAATGGATCAGAGCAAGGTGACACGGATGTGGGTACTAACTCTCCTCGTATCAATATCTCTGCGACACAGGATTTGGGTAATGGCTTCACCGCAGACGCACGTGGTGAATGGGCGCTAAACTACTTAGACGGTGGTGAAGAGTCGTTTAAAACTCGTCTAGGTTACTTAGGTATAACTCATGAGGTTTATGGTCGTGCAGTAGGTGGTACGCAATGGTCACCTTACTACGATGTCGCAGGTATTGCAGATATGCCAATCGCGTTTGCCAACGACTTCATCTATGACGATCATGGAAACCTTGGCACTGGCCGTGCGGATAAAATGCTTTCTTACCGTAATGCCATCGAGTTGGGTGAAGCGGGTGTGATCAACTTTGGTCTTGGTTGGCAGGGTGCAAACGATGATTACACGCGCAACGATGCTGGAGTTATAACTGGCGGTGCTAAATACGATGACCGTGTGCAAGCTGCGCTTTCTTACTCAATCATGGGCGCTAAAATCGGTTATTCATACAATGGCGGTGATTTCCAGCACCCTGCATATGCAGGTAAGCACACGGCGGAATCACACGTTGTATCAGCATCTTACGGTGCGTACGGCCAAGGCCTATTCCTTGCTGCGGTTTATGGTTCAAACGAAAACATGAACTTCAGTGCAAAAGGCGACCGTTTAGAAGAAAGTGATGTGTACGAAGCGATCATCGCATACGCTCTGGCGAACAGCCTAAACTTGAGTGTTAACTATGAGATGGTGGAAGGTAAAGAGTTTAAGAGCTCTAAAACAGAAACTGCTCGTGAAGAAATGGCACTACAAGCAGAATATAACTTCACGCCTAAATTTGTTGGTTACGCGGGTTACCAGTTTGACCTAAATGACGACAATGGTCGTGAAACTGATGACAAATGGGCGTTAGGTGCTCGTTACTACCTATAATAGGGTTTAGCGAGAACTATTATTCAAGCTCATTGATCTAAAGCCAGCCTCGTGCTGGCTTTTTTGTCTATTTGTTTTACAAATACTTTGCTGTTTCAATTAGATGATACAAAACTCAAAACGGGGTGAATGTCTTATTTTTTACACTAGAGGTTGCTATTTAGTGTCGTTAAGTCAATAGGTTAGATTATGATGGGATTTTTGTTTTGCAGGGAAGAATGATGAGTGTTATTCAAGTTGAAGAAAAGAAAGTAGAAGTGGGTAAAGTGCTTTGTGTTGGACGAAATTACGTTGAACATATTCATGAGCTTAATAATGCAATGCCTGAGCAAATGGTGGTATTTAATAAACCCGCAACTTCCGTATCAACAACTCTGCGTTCATTCCATCAAGAGCCCCTTCATTATGAGGCTGAAATCTGCTTTTTGATCAAGGATGGACGTTATTCAGCGGTTGGTTTGGGATTGGATCTGACCAAGCGTGGTTTGCAATCCTCGCTTAAAAATCAGGGGTTGCCGTGGGAGCGTGCTAAGGCATTTGATGGCTCTGCTGTGTTTAGTCGGTTTGTCTCTTTGGATAACATTGATATCAATGATCTTAACCTTGAGCTCTTAATCAACTGTGTTCGTGTACAAAAAGGTCACGTTAACCAAATGCTCTATCCGCCGCTAACTATCCTGGATGAATTAACCAGTTACACAACACTTCAAGATGGCGATGTAGTGATGACTGGTACACCAAAGGGCGTTGGTGAGGTACATGAAGGTGACATCTTCCTTGGTCGATTAAAGTGTGGCGATGTCACCTTGTTGGAGATTGAGTGGTTGGCGGATTAAAGCCAAATTCGCAGAACGAGAAATACCACCATACTGATGACCGTCGTTAAAAGAACATTTTTAGTAAAATACGCGATTAAAGCAGCCAGTACGGCAGCCAGTAAAAATGGGTTTTGCACATTGACGCTGAGCTCCCCATCGGGAATGAAAACGATAGGTGCCCAGATCGCAGTCAGTACTGCGGGGCTAGCGTAATTGAGTACTTTTTGAGTGCGCGTCCCTAATCGCAATGGTAGCTTGGGTTCTAAAAACAAGTAGCGGCTGGTGAAAACAAGTACCGTCATCAGCAAAATAGCCAACATGATCATTAGCGTTTCTCCTTTACTTGTTCCACAAAGTAACCAGTAAGCATGGCTAAAATGCTCGAAATCATCAAACTTCCCTCAATTTGATAATAGGTTAGGGCAACTGAGCTCACCAAAGCTACAATAACACTCGCGAGCACCGCTGCATTTTTAATGGTGGGTACTACTATCGCGATAAAAGTAGCGGCTACAGCAAATTCCAAACCCATTTCGTTCAGTTCAGGGATTAGACTTCCCGCAATAATGCCCGTCAATGTCGCGACATTCCAAAACAGGTAAAAACTCAGACCAGCCCCAAGTGCATACCAGCGATTAAACTGTTTATCGGAATGGTGGCCTACAATCGCAAACAGCTCGTCAGTAAGTAAGAAGCCGAGTGATAATCGCCATTTTAGAGGGAGCGGTGCAATTTTACTGCGCATCGATACACTGTAGAGGAAATGTCGAGAGGTGATAAAAAACGTTGTCAGTAACATGGTCACTAGACCTGCTCCGGTTTTAATCATTCCCATCGCGACGAGCTGTGCAGAACCTGCGAACAAAATGGCGGATAGTGCTTGTCCTTCCAAAGGGTGAAGCCCAGTATCAATTGCGAATGAGCCTGCGAGTAAGCCCCAAGGGAGCACTGCGATACTCAGAGGCATCATCGCAAGTGTACCTTGCCAAAATAGCGTGGCTTTTGATTCTTTTTGTAACGGCAAAGTGTGGTCCATGGTTTCTTCTTATTTATTCCTAAATCAGATTACCAAGATAGCTCGGTAGTCGCATAGCGCCTTGTACAATATTGCTGCTTTAGCTGTGACGGACGTATTGGCCGGGAGTGACGCCCATGGCTTTTTTAAAGTGTCGATGCAGATGGCTTTGATCATGGAAACCGCATTCTTGTGCCACGTCTGAAATTTTTTGTCCCATTTTTAATAGCTTCTTCGCCATACGTAAACGTTGCTGAATTTGATAGGCATGAGGCGGAAAGCCAAATTGCTTTTGAAACTCTCTCAGCAGATGAAAAGGGCTTAATCCAGACAGTTTCGCGAGTTCTTCTAGTGAGACGTCCGTTTGTGGAAAGTCTTCCAAAAATTCTCTGACGAGCTGCACTTGTCGCTGAGCTCTGGTTGACTCTTTCAGTGGTGCCCGATGAGTGCTGTGTTTACTGGCTAGCTTGATCAACGTGCCGTAAACCAAAGTTTCTCTCAATAAACGGTTGTCTGATTTTTCTAGTGTTTCAAATACCAGTCGTAACTGACTAGCCAGCTCAGGATCGTAAACCACAGGTTGAGGGAAATAGGGCAGAGCTACATTTGGTGAGCCAAGCTCTTGTCCTAAAGTTTGAAACTGCTGAGGTACGGGGTACATTGCTTTGTATTCCCAGCCGCCTTCCGAGGCTGAATGCCCGTTGTGTACTTCATCTGCATTAACAAGGATGATGCTGTCCTGTGGCGCGATATGATTCCCGCCCGTCCTAAAAAATTGTTGTGCCCCTTTTTCGATGACACCAATAGTGTAACCTTCGTGGCTATGGCGTGAAAAATTCTGCTTCTCATACTTTGCATCGAGAAGCTCTAAACCTCCGAGCTCTTGAGCTATCTTGAAGGTAGCGATTTCCTTATTCTTTTCTTTCATCTTTATCCGGTCTGCTCAAGAAAATCATTTTAGAAGTGTAACGGATCCATAGTGCTTATTTTTGTACAAAATTGCTATTCGATTTTGATAAACAGGCGAATTGATTGCTATTTTTCGGCTGGGCAAACTATGATTTTTATTTTTTGATTTATCTTGGCTATTTTGGGCTGGATGATGTCATTTTGTTGGTATAACATTCGCCGCCTTGTTGTAGAAAAGCGGTTCCATCATGATTGATTTATCTGTACTTCCTGTTTATCTCACCGCAGTTGTCGCCTTATTGCTCTTACCAGGGCCTGATATGTTGCTGATAGCGAGCTCAAGTATGAGTTACGGTAAGAAGGTCGGTCTTTTTGCTAGCTTAGGCAATGCGACGTCTGGTGTTATTCTTACTTTGCTTGCTGCAATGGGCGTATCTACCCTGATTGCCATGAGCCCAATAGCCCTTAAAGTCCTTCATCTATTAGGTGGCGCTTACTTGCTAAAAATGGGTTGGGACTGCTTACGAGCTGAGGCATCTTCGGCTCCAGAGCTTGATGGTCAAAACAAAATGGCATCAACTTATTATCAGCGTGCTTTGATGAGTAATTTGCTTAACCCTAAAGCCTTGGTCTTTTTTGTAATGTTTTTGCCGCAGTTTGTCTCAAGCAATATCACGGCATCTTCCGGTGAGCAGATGCTAGCGCTAGGGTTATTGTTGAACGTTCTTGGCTTGTCATTCAATTTATTACTTGTTGGGTTAGCAGGCACATTGGGCAAAGGGCTGCTCGAGAACGAAAAATTCCGCACGTATCAGCATAAACTAATGGGGTTAGTGTTTGTTATTCTGGCGTTGTGGATGCTGAGTAGTTTCGCCTTGTAAAGTTATCATATTCCATCAGAAAGCCAGCAATTGCTGGCTTTTTGTTTTAGGATATTGGTGTTTCCTAAGGAGAGGATATATGAAGCTTGAATTTTGTTTAAATCCAGATCAAACAGACCTTGATTTTGTTCGTGAAGGTATTCGATCTTATAACCGACTGCATTTACCAGAAGGGGAAGTGCATGCTGTAGGCTGTTTCGCAAAAGATGAGAATGGCAAGATCATGGGTGGCTTGACTGGCGAAATGTTTAAAAATACGGTGTTTGTTGAGTTTTTGTGGGTAGACGCTGAAAGTCGAACCTCTGGTCTCGGTAGCCAATTAATGTCGATGCTAGAACAAAAAGTAAAGCCTCACGGGGTTACCCATGTTTATTTGGATACCTACAGCTTTCAAGCTCTTGAGTTCTATCTCAAATTAGGTTTTGAGAAAGTGGGGCAGTACTCAGGCTATCCTGCAGAAGGCATCCACAAGTACTTTCTACAAAAGGAAATTGTAGGCTAGGGAAAAGCACGGGTTAGCTTGACTTGTTCTAGTCAAAATCAAAAAAAGAGGCGCGAATTTGCGCCTCTTGTTGTATCAAATATCTATGTTTCTCTTTGACTTACAAACTTTGCTGGTGCGCTTCGATAAGTTCGTTCATCTTCGCTTCTGCTGCTTGCTGTGCTTGTTCATAGCTCATATCCGCAGGGAAGAGGTTGATGACTTCGTAGTAACATTTTAGTTTTGGCTCAGTACCAGAAGGACGAACAATCACGCGTGATTGATCTTCTAGGTGATAAATCAATACGTCACTTGCTGGTAAGTCAATGGATTCTTCAGAGCCGTCGTCAAACATGCGAACCGATGTTTTAAGATCTTCGGTTACTGCAACTTTTTTACCAGCAATCTCTGTTGGTGGGTTTGCTCGGAGTTTGTCGCCGATTGGTGGAGAGTTTGGGTCGAGAGCGATGCTTCGTTGTGCGTTGAAGTAGAAACCGTGCTCGCGGTACAGCTCTTCCAGTTTATCCCACAGTGTTTTGCCTTGCGCTTTAAGCTTGCCTGTTAGCTGTGAAAACGCGACGATTGCAGATAAACCATCTTTATCCCACACCTTGTTACCCACGGTATAACCGAGCGCTTCCTCATAAGCAAACAAGAATGGGTTGGTTTCTGTCTCTTGTTCCATGGCAACGTTAGTAAGCCATTTAAAGCCAGTTAATGTTTGATAGTATTGTGCGCCATGCGCCTTAGCGATGCTGCTCAGCATTCTTGAGGATACGATGGTGTTGCCAACCAAAGCGTTAGGTTGCTGTTCCAACAAGCAATCGCCAAACAGTGAGCCCACCTGATCACCCGTTAGCATTTGATACTCGCCATCTGGGCGTTTAACTGCCACGGCAAAACGGTCCGCATCTGGATCGTTAGCGCAAGCGATATCGGCATCTACGGACTTACCTAACGCCATCACCATATCCATTGCACCGGCTTCTTCAGGGTTTGGGAAGTTGACGGTTGGGAAGCTTCCATCAGGTTCGCGCTGTTCCTTAACACTTGCCACTTTTTGGAAGCCTGCGTCGGCAAGTAGCGTTTCCGCCATATTCGCGCCAACGCCATGCATTGCGGTGTAAGCAATAGATATATCGGTATTGTTGTCAGGAGTAAGCAGCGCGTTTTCATTCATTGTCTTACGGTAAGTTTGGTAGTAGTCGTCTTCCAACCAAACTAACAAACCGTGCTGTTTTGCATCATCGAGAGACATTAAAGGTAATGGCTTCGTTGTTGCGTCATCAATTTTCGCTGCGATTCCAGAGTCGTGCGGAGGAATAATCTGTGCGCCATTCTCCCAATATACTTTAAAGCCATTGTATTCTGGTGGATTGTGACTGGCAGTAACAACAACAGCGGCCGCAGCATTCAATGTACGGACACCAAACGCAACAATTGGGGTTGCTGCAACGTCATACGTTAGGTAAACCTTGATACCAAGGGCCGTCAGTACGGATGCGGTATCATGCGCGAATTGTTTTGAATCGGGACGACCGTCGTAGCCAATAACGACACCACGACTCGCGGCATCTTTGACTTGCTCAAGCAAATAGTTCCCTAAACCAGTGGCGGTCTCTTGAATCACCAAGCGGTTCATTCGGTTTGGACCTGCGCCCACTTTGCCACGTAAGCCTGCAGTACCAAAGGCAAGGCGTGAGCCAAAGCGATCAGTAAGCTCTTGTTCATTGTTCGTATCGACGAGGTGTTGTAGCTCTTCACGAGTCTTAGGATCAGGGTCTCGTTTTAGCCATTGCGTAATTAGTGCTGTCATATCAATCATTCCTTAGTAGGGGGAGCCTACTTTCTTGGACACTTCGTTTGGTAAGTATCTCAATGTTTTCTTTTAAATCAATGTAAATGGTTCTCAATTACATTTCAAAGAGGGCAATCGATAAACCGAATTAATTTTTCTTATCCGAACAAAATTTAATCATATTTAATTTCTTGAAGAACCTTGGAACTATAACTAGCCTTTTAACATAAATATAACAAACCGTGTCGAAATCGTAGTTTTTGTGATTTTTCGTAAAGTTGTTCGATATTTGCATCGGGACGCAAGGAAGCTCGCGTAGGCGTAGCGGCTGAGCAGAGGAGAGATCTTTTGAAAAGATTAACGACTACTCTAGCCTTATCACTGAATGTGATTTTAATCACATTTTCCTCTTTTGGTTGGTCAAAGGAAAATGACTACAACATGACAAAAGGGGTCACAGAGATAAGTGGGCAAGTGTATGAATTACATATGCTGATTTTCTATATCTGCTGTGTAATTGCTTTGATTGTTTTTGGTGTGATGTTCTATTCCATCTTCCGTCATCGCAAGTCAAAAGGAGCAGTTGCAGCACATTTCCATGAAAGCACAAAAGTGGAAATTATTTGGACGGTCATACCCATCATCATTCTTGTCGCTATGGCGATTCCCGCAACAAAAACTCTAGTAGCAATGGAAGACACAAGCCAATCGGATATCACGGTCAAGATCACAGGCTCGCAATGGAAATGGCATTACAGCTATTTTGGTGAAGATGTTGAGTTTTTTAGTTTGCTTGCCACCAGCCAAAAACAAATTGATGGAATCGAAGCTAAAGGCGCGCATTACTTACTGGAAGTAGACAACCCTTTGGTGTTGCCTGTGAATCGCAAAGTGCGTTTTTTGATGACTTCTGATGATGTCATTCACTCTTGGTGGGTACCAGACTTTGCCGTCAAGAAAGACACCATTCCAGGTTTTATCAATGAAGCATGGACAAGAATTGATGAGCCAGGCGTATATCGCGGTCAGTGTGCGGAGCTATGTGGTCGTGCACACGGATTTATGCCAGTGGTGGTGCATGCGATGGAAGAAGAAAAGTTCGATGAATGGTTAGCGAGTAAGAAGCAAGAACTCGCGCTTCAAAAAGCGGCGGCTCAAGAAGCGCTCTCTCAAGACTTATCTATGGACGAATTGATGTCGCAAGGCGAATCGATATACACGGCGCGTTGCGCTGTGTGTCATCAGGCAAATGGTGAGGGGATTCCGGGTGCATTTCCCGCGATTAAAGGCAGTCCTATTGCAACCGGAGACGTTACAGAGCACATAGATATTATTGTCAACGGTCGCCCAGGCACCGCAATGCAGGCTTTTTCTAATCAGTTAAGTGACAAAGAAATTGGCGCGGTTATCACATATCAACGAAATGCATGGGGCAACGATACTGGCGATACAGTGCAAGCATCCGATGTGAATGCCTTTAAGGCACAAGGCAGTGCTAAGGAGGAAATATGAGTAAGCCAATAGATAAGGCAGTGAAGTCTGCGCCAGCAGAAGCCAGTGCGAACAGTACCATTGCGATTGATGATGGTCACGAGCATCATGCACCCCAGGGCATCACTCGTTGGTTGTATTCTACAAGCCATAAAGACATAGGCACCCTCTACCTTTGGTTTAGCTTTGCGATGTTTCTAACAGGTGGTGCGATGGCAATGATCATTCGTGCCGAACTGTTCCAGCCAGGGCTACAGCTAGTCGACCCGCAGTTTTTTAATCAAATGACCACGGTACACGGTTTAGTAATGGTATTTGGTGCGGTGATGCCAGCATTTACTGGTCTTGCTAACTGGATGATCCCGATGATGATCGGCGCTCCAGATATGGCGCTACCGCGCATGAACAACTTGAGCTTTTGGATCTTACCTTTTGCATTTCTCATCTTGTTGAGCTCGTTGTTTTTACCTGGCGGCGGTCCTGATTTTGGTTGGACGTTTTATGCTCCGCTGTCCACGACTTATGGCCCGGATAGCACTGCGCTGTTTGTATTCTCTGTGCATATCATGGGTATCAGCTCCATTATGGGCGCGATTAACGTTATCGTGACGATCGTAAATATGCGAGCTCCGGGAATGACTTGGTTCAAGTTACCAATGTTTGTTTGGACTTGGCTAATCACCGCTTTCTTGTTGATCGCGGTTATGCCGGTACTAGCGGGTGCGGTGACCATGGTTCTTACTGACAAATATTTCGGGACTAGCTTCTTTGACGCAGCTGGTGGTGGTGACCCGGTAATGTTCCAACACATCTTTTGGTTCTTTGGTCACCCAGAAGTGTACATCATGATTTTACCGTCGTTTGGAATCATTTCCGCCATTCTGCCTGCTTTCAGTGGTAAGAAGCTGTTTGGTTATCATTCGATGGTTTACGCGACGTGCAGCATTGCATTGTTATCTTTCCTTGTGTGGGCGCACCACATGTTTACCACGGGGATGCCAGTTTTTGCTGAGCTCTTCTTCATGTATTGCACTATGCTGATTGCGGTACCAACGGGGGTTAAAGTCTTTAACTGGGTTGCCACCATGTGGCGTGGAGCTCTGACATTTGAAACGCCAATGTTGTTTGCCATTGCCTTTATTGTGCTGTTTACCATTGGTGGCTTCTCGGGACTGATGTTGGCGATTGTGCCGGCGGACTTCCAATATCATGACACTTACTTCGTAGTTGCCCATTTCCATTATGTGTTGGTATCTGGTGCGGTATTCTCGATCATGGCAGCGGCATACTACTGGCTACCTAAGTGGACGGGCAATATGTACGACCACAAGCTGAGTTTATGGCATTTCTGGTGCTCAATTATTTCCGTCAATGTCCTGTTTTTCCCAATGCACTTCCTAGGCTTAGCGGGCATGCCAAGACGCATACCGGATTACGCCATTCAGTTTGCTGATGTTAATCAAATAGTATCAATTGGTGGGTTTGCATTTGGGTTGTCACAACTGATCTTCTTATGGTTGGTGATCAAGTGTATTCGTGGCGGGGAAAAGGCTTCTGCAAAACCGTGGGAACGTGCGGAGGGCTTAGAGTGGACAGTGCCAAGCCCTGCGCCACATCATACGTTTACTACACCGCCTGAGATTGACTAGCAAAGAGTGGGGTGAGTGACATGAAACCGAATCCATCAAACAAGAAGCTCACAGTGAAGTTACTTTTGGCGACCCTGTTAATGTTTGGCTTCGGCTATGCACTGGTCCCACTTTATGACGTGATGTGCGACGCACTGGGAATCAATGGAAAGACAAGTGAAGTGGCCGCCATTCAACCGACAGGTATGCAACCGGACATGAGTCGAACTATTCGCGTGGAGTTTATGGCGCATGTCAGCCCAGATATGCCTTGGGAGTTTAGACCCAAAGTGATTTCGATGGATGTTCACCCAGGTGAAGTCGTACAAACCGAATACCTTGCATTTAATGAAAGCGGGCAGAAGTTGGTGGGGCAAGCCGTTCCTTCTGTTTCTCCCGGGACTGGAGCTGCTTACTTCAATAAGATTGAGTGTTTTTGCTTTAACCAGCAGCCTCTGGATGGTAAACAGCAAGCTCAAATGCCGTTGATTTTTTATATCGAACCGGGCTTGCCGGAGTCTATACACACGTTAACGCTGTCTTACACACTCTATAAACTTCCCCCTCCTACAGGCTCTTAGCCACTCAGGGAGAGAGATACAGACCAAGGTTGGTCAGTAAGGAGAGAAATTATGAGTAACAAGCCAGGAACATATTATGTTCCCGCTCAAAGTAGCTGGCCGATCATCGGTGCATTTGCTCTGTTTTTGGTTGCTGTTGGCGCAGGCATGACCGTCCAGGGGACACAAAGTGACGGTGCAGTGGGAACCATTGGTGGCATTGTGCTAGCGGTGGGCTTCTTGTTCTTGCTTTACATGTTGGCTGGTTGGTTTAGTAATGTGATTACTGAATCACTGAGTGGAAAATACAGCTCGCAAATTACTCGTTCTTTTCGCCAAGGAATGAGCTGGTTTATCTTTTCTGAAGTGATGTTTTTTGGTGCCTTTTTTGGTGCCTTGTTTTACGCCAGAATGATTTCTGTGCCTTGGTTAGGTGGGGCAGATAATAACTTCATGACCAACGAAGTCCTGTGGCCAACCTTCGAAGCGATGTGGCCACTCACTCTGACGCCGGGAGGAGAAACAACACAAGCTATGCCGTGGCAGGGCATACCCCTTACCAATACTATCTTGCTGCTATTGTCGTCTATTACGCTACATATGGCGCATATAAGCCTTGAACAAGACAAAAGAACGGCACTGATTGTTTGGTTAGAGATAACCATCGTACTTGCTGGCTTTTTCCTATATTACCAAGCGGTTGAGTATGTTCATGCTTATCAAGACATAGGGCTCACGTTGCAGTCCGGTATTTACGGTAACACGTTCTTCATGTTGACGGGATTCCACGGTTTACACGTTTGTCTTGGGACTATCTTCTTAATCGTGCTGCTGTTCAGAATCGCTAAAGATCACTTTTCGCCAAAGAACCATTTTGCCTTTCAAGCGGGCAGCTGGTATTGGCATTTCGTGGATGTGGTTTGGTTATGTCTGTTTGTGTTTGTTTACGTACTTTAGGCTCAGTGTGAACTCTTGGTTCGACTAATAAGGGCGAGGGTTTGGTGCTAGCCAACCCGAGCTGAGCGCAATAAGCAAAAGGACGACCACCAAAGCGGAGAACATGACTCGACGGCCTAAGTAATGACTCATGGGTTTATCTCTTTTTTCAGGATTATCTGGGTCTTCACGAACCATTTCGATAAGCGCTTTTGCGAGGTTGAAGATAATGAAAAGCAGCAAAAGGACAAGCGTCAGTTTGAATAGAAATACGGTGGACATGGCACCTCCGGTTTCATCATTGTTGTTATCAAGACAATTATGGCTATCGAAACGGTTTTGGGTTGCAGTTGGTTTAACTGTGGTTGTGTTTTCTCTTTTGGTCAAACTGGGTTTTTGGCAGTTTGAGAGAGGGCAAGAAAAACAAGCATTGGAACAAGCCATTCTCGCGCGTGCGGATAGTGCGTACCAAGCACTAAGCGTCGTTCTTGAAGACAACGACTGGCGAGAGGAAAGTATCCTCGGGAAAAAAGTGGAAGTTAATGTTGTTCCTCAGGCGTTTCCCGTAATTTTGTTAGACAACCAAACGCATCAAGGCAGTGTGGGATATTTAGCATTTCAGATTGTATTGACGAGCGATGAGCCTAGTACCTATGCGTTATTGGAGCTTGGTTTTGTCGAGGGAAGAGCAGATCGCTCAATGTTACCAACGGTCACCAAACTCGATAATTCGATTTTCATCACAGGACGCCTGTACCGAAAATCTACTAATCCACTGAGCTCAGAGTTAATGCCGGAAGTTGGCGATGTTATTCGCGTGCAAAACCTAAACATCGCGCAATTGAATCAGCTACTGAATATTGAACTTATGCCCGCAGTCTTGCAGCCAGACAATTTAACTCGTTGGCCCTATGACTTTCCTTGGAATCCATTACCACTCAATAGTGCCAAACATTTTGGCTATTCGATTCAATGGTTTTCGATGGCAGGTGTTTTCTTAATACTGACTTTAATTGTTTTTGTTCGTTGGCAAAAAAAGTTGCGTCACATGGAGGTGAAGCATGACATCTAAAGTAACCAAAGGACGACTAATGTTGATTGCGCTGGTTTGTACGTTCGCGCTTCCCGCTGTCATTGCAAAAGTCATTCTCACACAAGGGTGGTATCAAAGCGGAGTGACCAATAGAGGCGAGTTAGTCGAACCATACACGACGTTAGAGCAGCTTGGTCAAGAGTCACCTCTCAAAGACCATGGTTGGCAACTCGCTTATGTATTGCCTAACGAATGCACTGAACAGTGTAAACAGCAGCTTTACCTGCTTCAGCAAAGTCATGTTGCTTTAGGTAAGTATCAAGAGCGAGTAGTGCCAGTCGTTTGGCAGACTGAGCATTCAGATCCCATGGAAGTATCGATGTTAGCGATGCAAATGAATGAATTGGTTACCGCAAAAGTGAAACCTGGGCAAATGTTGATCGTTGATCCTCTTGGGCAACTGGTGATGTCTTACTCGCCGAAACCAAATGAGGACTTAGTCCTATTGAATAAAGGTATGTTGGCGGACTTACGCAAGCTCTTAAAACTGTCACGAGTCGGTTAGAGGAAGTGCATATGAAATTAATTCAGTTGGTTAGATTCAGTTTGCTGCTAACTCTCGTGGTGATCATGTTAGGGGCATATACTCGCCTTTCAGATGCAGGGTTAGGTTGCCCGGATTGGCCTGGTTGTTATGGGCACTTTTCTGTGCCGCATCAAGAAGAAGACGTCATACGTGCTAACCTGAACTTCCCCGAGCGGGCAGTAGAGCATGAGAAAGCATGGCTTGAGATGATTCATCGCTATTTTGCAGGAACGTTAGGTTTAGTCATTTTTGCGATGGCAGCGATATCAGTAAGGTCTGAGCGTGTAAATTCAACCATTCCGATGTTGCTAAGCGTATTGGTGATTGGGCAGGCACTTTTGGGAATGTGGACAGTTACTCTTAAATTAATGCCCGTCATCGTGATGCTTCACTTGCTCGGTGGTTTTGTTTTATTGGCGTTACAGGCGATTTTTTACTGCCAATTAAAAGCGCAAAACAATCTCTATTTCTCTCCATCTTCTAGCTCTCTGAGAGGCTTTTCATTGTTGGTTTTCCTGGTTGTTTTGGTGCAAGTGCTCCTTGGAGGATGGACTTCGTCAAATTATGCTGCGCTGATGTGTACCACACTGCCGATTTGTGAGGGAGACTGGATGAGCCATCTCTCATGGAAAGAAGCGTTTTCTTTCTGGCAAACTGGATTCGAGAATTATGAATTTGGTGTCTTGGAGTATCCGGCAAGAATGACTATACACGTCACTCATCGTATAGGCGCTATTGTTACCGCCACCGTGGTATTGGCTTATAGTATTGGGCTTATGAGGCAAGATTCTCATCATTCACAGAGAATCGGAGGGTGGTTGTTATTCACTCTGGTGTGCCAAATTATGCTGGGTGTAAGCAACGTAGTATTTCAACTTCCTATCTATGTCGCGGTGGCGCACAACCTTGGTGCCGCTGTTATGTTGAGTCTCGTTTGTGTTAGCCAGTTTTACTTGTGGCAGGGTAAAACGGCTTGGAATTACACCGCGAAAGGAGTTCGCTATGAGTAAAGAAATCGCGCTGTCGTTAAATGGGCGAAAGCGACTAAGTTCCGTTTATTTGAAGTTAACGAAACCTAAAGTGGTGGCGTTAATGTTGGTGACGGCAGTAGTAGGGATGAGCTTAGCCCCGGTTGATGATTTCCCCTGGTTGCAGGCGGTAGTTGGCCTAACGGGGATTGGTCTGATGGCAGGGTCTGCGGCAGCGTTTAATCATCTAATTGATCGCCGAATTGATGCGAGAATGGCACGTACACACAAACGACCATTGCCATCGGGTGAGACTAAACCATCATCGGTGATAGCCTTCGCTACAGTTTTAGGTGTCTTAGGGTTTGTACTTCTATATGCGATGGTCAACCCGCTGACGGCATGGTTGACTTTGATGAGTTTGCTCGGCTATGCGATGGTATACACAATGTACCTCAAACGTGCTACGCCCCAAAATATCGTCATTGCAGGGATTGCCGGTGCGATGCCGCCTCTTCTCGGTTGGACTGCTGTAACAGGGCAATTACATGCGAATGCTTGGCTGCTCGTAATGATCATTTTTATCTGGACGCCACCACATTTTTGGGCTCTGGCTATTCATCGTGTCGAGGATTACCGCAAGGTAGATATTCCCATGCTGCCAGTGACACACGGCATTGAGTACACCAAAACTTCTATTCTGTTGTATACGGTGCTATTGACTTTGGTTTGTGTCCTACCGGTTTTGGTTGGTATGGTCGGCGTGGTGTATCTTTTTGCCTCGCTACTCCTCAATGCTGGCTTTATGTACCATGCATGGAAGCTAAAATATGCACCAGAGCCAAATACCGCGATGGAGACGTTTAAATTCTCTATCTATCATCTTTTGGCGTTGTTCATTGCATTGCTTTCGGATCACTATATTGGTTTTTAACCTCTCTTAAAGCAGAAAACGCCGCGTGATTCGCGGCGTTTTTGGTTTTGATACTTTGGTTTTAAGACAAAGCTTTCTAGATTTATTGAATTTCTAGCAGTTCAACATCAAAGATCAAAACACTTGCTGGTGGAATTGGGCCAGAGCCACTCTTACCATAGCCAAGCGTGCTTGGTACGAAAAGGCGGATTTTCTCACCTTCTACCATGTATTGTAGACCTTCTTGCCAGCCTTTAATGACTTGGTTAAGACCAAATGAAATCGGCTCACCACGATTAACAGAGCTATCGAATACCGTGCCATCAATCAAGGTGCCGTGGTAGTGTACTTTTACTTTACTTGTTGCCGTTGGGTGAACCTCACCTTCGCCTTTTTCAAGAACCATGTATTGAAGGCCACTTTCTGTTGTGATGACGCCTTCTTTTTTCGCATTTTCTAGTAAGAATGCTTGGCCTTTGGCAAAGTTTTCATCTGCTACTTTATGGTTTGTCCAAGTACGGTAAATGAAAAAGCCCGCCAAAATAAAAATAATAAGAGGAAACAAAAATTTAGACACGTAATCTCCTTGTCTATTTAGGTTGTTTTAGCAAAAAGTTGATGGTTTCTGCCATGGCTTCAACGCTGTCATGACCACCAGTAATCACTTGATATTTTCCGTTTACGATAAAGGCTGGAACGGAGTTAATTTGGCCGCGAGTCGTGCTCGCTTCTGCCTTAGTGATGTACTCAAACAGCGTTTTTTGCTGTGCTTCATCTAAATGGTAAGGGCTGATAAGGTTGCGAGACTCAAAGGCTTTCTCTACGGCGATTTGGCGTTCCTCAGCCGTTGCATCGGCACCCATTTGCACAGCAGTAAAAAGATCTGCCATAAACGCTTTATCTGGTGTTGATTCAAGCTGCATTACGGCAGTATAGAAGATGATGGCGCTCACTTGTGCACTTTCATTGAACGTTACATGCATTTTTTCAACGCTTTGATCGGTCAATGATTCAATTTGAGGGACAAACTCTTCCATTGAGCGGCAGTGGCCACAAGTTAAAGAGAATGCTTCAGTCAGGGGAGCTAAATCATATTCTTCAAGGGATACTGGCAAAACTTCGTATTGTTTGCCTTGCTGAGGCTGACTCTTGCCGCTATCGCATGCCGACAAAGCCATTACGGCAACAACAACAGCAAAGCCTTTCGATATGGTTTTTAACATAGTAGTGCTCTAAATGAGAAATTTGCGTTAGTTTATCGGTTAACGATAGTGACTAAAACCATTAAATAACAATAAAGTGAGACCATTGGTAACAGACTTTGCCTGACGTATGGGCTGTAAGGGTAGGGTATTTTAGTGTTGCTTTTTATTTGAGAGATGATTTTGCATTGACTCCAGTGGCATGAACGCTGCATAGACAAACCAGTCGGTGGACAAAAGCGCTAAAGATTCGGCGTGTTTTGTCGACACAATGAACAAGAGTTTTTCTACGTTGGTAATGGTATGAAGCATTGGTTTTTAATTGTTTGTGGCATTCTGGCCGGGTGCAGCAGCCTCGATCAAGATATGGTCCCTGGTGGGAACATTTTAGATACAGCTCCTAAATCAAACTCTGAGCTGAGACACCCAGAGTGGGGATACCCGAGCGCATCCAATGTGGCTTCTTCCCCTCGTTCATATCAAACGGCGAGGGCGTCAGTAAAAAAGTCGCAAAACGTGACCTCTCTGGAAATGTTCCTGAGCAGGCATAACATTCCTCACGAGACGCTCAGTGGTGGTCACCTGATGATACGTTTGAAAGAGCAAGTGCATTTTCAAACGGGTTCTGCACGGTTATCTGCTCAATCTCAAGACTGGATTCGAAACATTGGTCACTATCTGGCTGGAAGAACTGATGTTGATGTCGTGATTGATGGTCATGCGGATAGCACGGGAGCTGAAAGCTTCAATGACACGCTATCTGAAAAGCGAGCTCGTGAAGTAGAAAAACAACTATTGGCGACGAGTATTCCACGTCAACGAGTGTTTTCTAGAGGCTTCGGAGAGTATGTACCGAAGTGCAGCAATGCGACAGCGAGTGGTAAAGCTTGCAATCGGCGCGTAGAGCTAACATTGATCGTGGATGAATAACGCAGACGTTGGGTGGTAATCTTCGTTGTGTTGTTCTTGCATACCCGTTATTTGCTTAGTGGAGTTTAAGTTCGGAGTTGAGCAAGAAGACTGAATAAGGAAAGCTCGCACGGCAACATCTAGCTAGAAAAAATAGAAAAGAGGCACCGTTAGGTGCCTCTTTTACATCCGCCAATGTTCATAGGGGGAACTTAGGCAAATTCTTTTTCAACGTAAGCGACGATGTCAGATGACTCGTATAACCACTGTGTCTCGCCATCTTTTTCGATACGCAGACAAGGGACTTTAACTCGCCCACCACCTTGCTCTAGTTCAGCTCGATGAGTCGGGTTATTTTTTGCATCACGTAGCTCAATGTTCACCGATTGACGCTTCATTGCACGGCGGACCTTTACGCAAAAAGGGCAGGCTTCAAATTGGTAAAGTGCGTATTGTTTCGCTTTTTCATCAATACGTTGCTGTTCTTCTGCGGTGCGCTTAATACCACGAGGTGAGAACACCGCGTTCAGCAATAAGATAACCTTGCCTAAAATCCAACGGATAAACTTCATAATGATCCCTTGATGTTCATTGGGTAATTGTCCTTTAAGAATGCAATCATGATGCTTGTTGCACTGAACGTGAAGTCTATCAGTTGTTTGAAATGGATAAAACCATGTATTTTATGCGGAAAATAGACGTTTAAACCAACCCCAAAAGCCACTTGCTGAAGCCGGACGGGCTTCTTTACCTTGATAAAAACTTTGCATGAGTTCGGTTCTGAATGCATCAACGTCCATGCGTTTTATGACAAGCTCATGCTGCAATGTATTTTGAGTCTGCTCGGCATGATCGTGCGCCAAGCTGAAATCCATATTTAAATAGCCTTGCGTGTATAACCAAAGGTGGGTGACTAAGATTAGGTCTTCAGCAGATTGGTTAGTAAACTTATCCGCGTGCTCATTACCCAAGGAGTCAGTCAGAACTTGCTGCATACGCTGGGTAGAGTGAGCATGTTGCTCGTAGTTAGCACTTGCTTCAATATGTGATTTGGTCAAAAGGCCAAGCAGGTGAAGAGTAGGTGCTGTTGTGGGTTTGTTCTCACAAACTTTTGTAAATAGTTGTGACTGTTCTTTTAACCAACGTCGCTTTGCTGCTTTATGTTCTTTAACAAAGGGGATTTCTTCAAATCCCATCTCTTGACTCAGTTCACTAAGAGACGTCATGGTTTTTTAGTTCCTTCACCGTTACTTCGATATGTTGATCATTGATATCAACAAAAATTGAGCTGCCAGTAATCATAACAGAAAGGCTAGTACCTCGGTCAAGGTGCTGACAAATCAAGTCGATAGCGTCATAGTCAAAGCTCTCTACGTTGACGGGAAGCATTGAGAACTTTCCTGACATTTTGTCCCACCAGACAGCCGCTTTGGTGTTATAAGTGTAAACTTTTACATGCTTTGCGAGGCGAGAAGCTTTCTTAATTCTGTCTGGTTCTGGTTCGCCAATTTCAATCCAGTGAGTAATGCTTTGATCATCGCCAACATGCCATAAATCAGGCTCTTCAATCGTAGAGAGTCCTTTTGTAAACTCTAGATTGCTTTGAGCATTTAAACAGTAAGCTAGAATGCGAGCCAACATTCGTTGCGGCTTTTCAGAAGGGTGAAGGGCGATAGTTAGATTTTTAGAATCGTAATAGTCATTATTCATATCGGAAATGGCGATACGAAATTTGTAAATGGTTGGTTTAAGAGCCATAGATTTATATCGTTTTGTTGGCAAAATAAGTTTTAGGCAAAAAAATAGCCAGCTTTAAAAGCTGGCTATCGTATCAAATTCTTTAAGAATTAAAGTACTTTGATTTGCTCTGCTTGAGGGCCTTTTTGACCTTGAGAGATAACAAATTCTACTTTCTGGCCTTCAACTAGAGTACGGAAGCCGTCACCAGTGATTGCAGAGAAGTGAGCAAATACGTCAGGACCGTTTTCTTGTTGAATGAAACCGAAGCCTTTAGTTTCGTTGAACCACTTAACTGTGCCAGTAGCTGTGTTAGACATGTCTATTTCCTAAATATCTAAATAATGTAATCTTTCGCCTCAACGGCGCTTATAGCGTGGAAAAATAAATTGCTATTGCGTACCACAGGACGACGGGTTACAAGTAATCCAACGAAATGTGAAAACAAAGAACTTTCTTTCTAGCCGTGTTTGAGTCTAGGTTAATTCCACGAAGAGTCAACATATATTAGTGCTTTATGGACAAATATTTGTATTTAGTCACTATTTAACCAGCATGTTTTTGATTAAATTTCAAATAAATGACGGTGATGTGAAGTTTTTTAGCATAAAATTCAACTAAATCTATAAATTTGACTTATTTATATAATTATTGTCCAATCTGGTTCGACCATTAAGGAGGATTTATGGCAAAGCGTAAAATCAGTCCTCAACCGAGTGGCTCACAACATGAGACCGACTTCGGCAGAGGTGAAATCAAAGACAACGCGTTAAAAGCGGTTGTTACCAGTCAGCTGTTCCAAACACGAGTCGTTAAAGCGAAAAAAGGTAAAGGTAGCTTCAGCCGTAAAATGAAGCATAGAGGCAAAGAGCCCTGTTCAAAGTTCTCCCCAAGGTGGATTTTGAATAGGGCTTTTTTATTGGTACTAGGTGTTTGCAAAACTGATGATATTCAATTTTTTAGTACCAGATAAGTTTTCCTAATTTATCATGTACTGCTTCAACTGCTTCAACTGCTTCAACTGCTTCAACTGCTTCAACTGCTTCAACTGCTTCAGCGAACCAAGCGTTGAAAGTACCAATTAAGTACTAAAACTTACTAAGTTAGATTCATATCAATAAGCGTCACTTCCTGTATTATGCAACTCTACTATATCTTTAGTCTAATCAAACAGCCGAGATTATGGTTTAAAAAGACTGGTGAGAAGTAGGTATGTCATCGACGAGTTATGGTACTTATGGTTGCAAATGTAAAAAAGCGTGTGCTTCTTTATTACTACTGTGGCTGTCCATTTGTCCGATGGCGCATGCGCACAAATCAGAGTCTCATTCTTTAATTGTTGCTAACTCCAAAGCGTGGAAGCCGTTCTCTTATCTTAGCCCAGATGGTGAACCTAAAGGTATTTTAATCGACTTTTGGAAAGAGTACGCGGCGAACAACCAAATCGACGTTCAGTTTCTCCTTTTGGATTGGGATGCTTCTTTACAAGCCGTAAAAGAGGGTAAGGCTGACTTTCACGGAGGACTTGTCTACTCGCCCGAAAGAGCGAAGTATATGGACTTTGGCGCAGTCATAATGCCTATCCAAACCAAATTGTACGTAAATAAAGATGTACTTTCGGTTGATATCAGGAGTGTTTTAACTGGCGAAATGACGCTGCCAATTGGCGTTGTTAAAGGAAGTTACGAGTCTGAGTTTGTTCAGACGAATTACCCGAATGCACCTATCGCAGAATACATTAACAATGATTCGATGATACAAGCCGCCGTCGATAAAAAGGTGCTGTACTTCGTTGCAGACCTGCAAGTTGCTAACTTTTATATGGCAACCACGCCGGGAGCGGGTATGTTTGTCCCGACAATTAGCTTATATAGTAAAGATCTTCGGATTGCAGCAGGAATGCACAGTGCAACTTCCATTTTAGAGGTATCACGAGCGTTTGAAAAAGTCATCGATACGGATCGTGAGCGGATCCTCACCCGTTGGAGTCTGGTGAAAACGGTTTATCCACTTTATCTTTTCCCTATTGCTATTTTCATTATGGCGGTCGCAACGCTTTATCATATTTTTGCCCTCAAACGTATGGTTGCTCTTCGGACAAGGCAATTAACGATTGCCAATCAGCAATTGCTGGAGATGACGTTGACGGATTCTCTCACAAAGCTATACAACCGTAGACACCTGATTGAGCAATTGGCGCTACTGAATCATTTGAAGCGAAACTTAACGGTGATGGTGTTTGATATTGATGATTTTAAATCAATCAATGATCGATATGGCCACCTTGCTGGAGACCGAGCAATAGTTGCCATCGCAGAAGCCGCTAAGTCGATGACTGATGACCGAATGACATTGGCGAGAATTGGAGGAGAAGAGTTCGCACTCGTTACGTCGTCTCTGTCAGAGCGAGAAGCGCTCAATTTTGCCAATATGCTTTGTAAAGCCGTTTACGATCAGCCTGTTATACTGGGCGGACAAGCAATTCATTTGAGTATCAGTTTGGGCTGTGCTTACTATCCTGAGTTTACCCACATCGTGAGCTTGCAAGATGCTGACGAGTTGATGTATCAAGGTAAGTCTGAAGGAAAGAATCGTGCAGTTTTCCAAGTTATAACAGACTGTCAGCTTCAACCTGCGCTTCGTCAAGTGAATTAGGTCTCGCTAATTCAACTGATACTTCAAACCATCCTCAAGCCTCAAAGTTTTAGTCAGAGTAAGGTGGTAAGCGTTGACGATCACGTTGCGTTGTTTTCTTTGAGGCCAATTTGCGTACAAATACTATCACTTTCATATATATAAACCCCCGCTTGCTCACGTTTTTATCATAGAAGCAGTAATTGTTTTAAAGTGATAAGTGATTTCTTGGTAAAGATCAGAACCCCTGTCTACACTCAGTGTAAAGTAATGCATATAAAGCATGATGCATACGGTGTTGTACAAAAACAATTAAAGAAGATAAGAAATAAGTTGGCTTGAGAAGGACGGGGAATGAACAACGAATGCTTTGCTAGGTTCCGAGCTGTCACGGATGAACTGTCAATGAAAGAATCGTTGTCAGTTGGGAAAGACCCTTATGCTCACTATCTCAAAGATATTGTGGGGATTGATTTGTTGTCTCGTGAAGAGGAGTTGCATTACGCCAAACTTAATCGAGCTGGTGATGAAGAAGCGCGCGAAATGTTGATTGAGTCTAATCTTCGACTTGTTGTGAAAATCGCAAAAGGCTACCTCAAACGGCCAGGCAATAACTTTACTCTGCTCGATTTAATAGAAGAAGGTAACATTGGTTTGATAAAAGCGGTCGATAAATTCGATCCTGAGCCAGGCTACCGTTTTTCTACTTATGCGGTATGGTGGATTCGCGAGAATATAGAAGCGGCATTAATGAACAATGGCCGCACGGTACGTTTACCTGCTCATGTGTGCAAAGAGATAAATAGCCTGGCTTTAAAAAAGCTAGATGCGTCAAAAAGTGAGAGCAAGGAGTTGTCTATTTCTGAACTCTCACGCTGCTCAGGGGTGAAAGCAGAACGTATAGATGAACTTGTTGCTCTAAGTGGTTTTATTGATGTATCGACCACTGCGGACCTACATCGCGTTCCATTTGTTCTTGAACTGTGTGAAAGTGAGTATACGCCAGATCCACAACAAGACTGTGAAAATCAGTGCTTTACTCAAGCTATTGAAAATATTATTAAAACCTTGCCAACTAAGTTGCAGAAAGTCTTAATCCATCGATTCGGATTATTTGACCAGAGAGTGAAAACCTTGTCGGAAATAGGCCTGTTGTTAAATGTGTCTAACGAGCGTGTTCGTCAGATGCAGATAGAGGCGGTTGAACGCGTGCAGAAACGTCTCCGATTCGATGGTTGGGTTTAAGATTTTTAGCCCCTTATCCTAGCCGATTAATTTACTGGCTTGCTACTCTGTTCTTCCGTAAGTAACAGCAGCTCAAGCTGTGCTTTAGCTGCTGCCTCCAATCTCCATACACTCAATAATCGGTTAAGTGCTGCGCGATAAGCACGACTTTTGAGTAAAAAAGCGAGCGTACTTGTGTAGTTGTTTACGACTTGCGCTTGTGTCTCGACTAATGCGGTTTTGTTTTCGATGTCGATGTGTTGAAGGTTAAAGTCAGGAAGAAACGCACACTCATACCATACCTCTACAATTTCACGAATTTCGAGTTCTTCTTCAGGCACGTCGAAGTCTTGTAACTGGTAGTTTTCTGGTATCGTTGATAAATAAACCACATCCAATTTGTCTGCAACAAATGTATACATCGGATTCCTTAGTGTACGCGCTTACAGAGTAAATAGTCTCATCGTTTACATTTTTGTCAATGACCGTACTCAAGTATGAATGATGAACCACACCACATTCCGAACTTAACTTAGACTTTTTAAGTACTTATCGGTTAACCCGAAATATTTCAGGTTGCCATCTGGCTCCAAGACTAAGCTCATGTTGGATGTAGAGATCATGCCCGGATCATTCGTTGAGAAAATAACGGTCTTATTGAGTAGTTTGTCGCTGAATAACCGCTTGAAGTAGTGCGAGTTTTCTTGCTCAGCACCATTAAATGGCTCGTCAATGATAATCAAAGATTGTTCGCAGTTACCTAGCCCTAATGCGAGCCGCAGTCTTTGTTGAATACCATTTGGTAAACTTTTACAGATATCAACGCTCAATTGAGTGTCCAGGCCTTGTGGCAACCATGTATCGAGCTCAAAGAAACTCACCATTTCACGCATTTTTTCTGTTGGGATTAACCCATTATGCAAGATGAAGTTAGTCTCCAAGGAGCCTTCAAAAATATGCAGGTTAAACGGGATGTAGTTAATCGAGGTTCGATAGCGGTAACTGTTGAATTGTTTGATGTTATAACCGTCCACCGAAACTGAGCCTTGATAGCGTTCCTCTAGCCCAGCGATAATAGAAATGAGCGTCGTTTTACCGCAACCTGTTGGTCCACAAATCACAACTTTTGCGCCCGGTGGAATCTTAAAACCAAGATTAGTTAAGCCTGTTGCCGCACCACTATAACGATGGCTCACACCAGAGCCGACGATACTACCTTGAAATAGGCGAATAGGGGGGCTTTTCTCTAACGTTAGCTTATCGTCATTCATCGCCATAAGGTTGTTGATTTGCGCAGAAGACGCCTTAATGGATTGGAACTTAGAAATAGAGTTGTAGATGCCCATAATAGGCCCCAACGCCTTCCAGACTAAAATTACGGTAGCAAGCATTGCACCTGCATCGGAGGTGCCGTCCATCACGCCGATAACGGCCGCGACGATACTTGCGGTACCAATAACCTGAATCAAACTTCCGCCTGCTGCCTGAACCCTGCTATTAGTCACTGAAACATGTTCTGCATCGTTGGTGCTTTGTAAATGCGATGCGCTAAAGCGGGACTGGATAACACGCAACAATGGCAAGCCTTGGATGGTTTTTATACCACGAAGAATCTCATTCCATTGGTAAGAAACCATGGCGTTGGCGCGAGAGCTCTTGGACGTGGCTTGCGAGTAGATGTAACGAGAATAAACACAGAACACCAACATCAGAATCAACCCCGCCATAACGACTAGCGCTGCGGTACCAGACATAAGAGCAATGGCAATAATGAATACGATAACAAACGGCATGTCGAAGTAGCTTAATGTTGACTCTGCGGTTACCAAACGGCGGAAAGTGTCGATGTCTTTCAAACGCGCTAACTGAGAAGAGACACCTGCGGTGGATGTCATCGAATACGGAAGCCACAACAGTTTGGATATTACGTTTTGAGAAATATGCACCGCCAAATCCTTTCCTGATGTGGCGATGATGTTGACCCGCATTTTCTTGAAAAAGTATTCCGAGAACCCAACAATCACAGCAAATAACGTGAGCCAATAAAGCGTGGCTTGCGAGCTAGAGGTTAAGGCGAAGTTGTACACACTCATAATAAAAAAGGGCTGGAGTGCGCCGAGAATGCTGACCACGAAGCTGAGAATAATCAGGCTTTTGAGTTCATTGTTGTAGCGATAAAACGCGTATTTAATCCAGTTACTGCGGTCTTGAGATTCAGGTGGCGGTTCTCGGAATAAGCGGGAGTATTCGCTGATCGAGACCAACAAGCACGGCTTCTTGCAGAGCGGGTATTCAATGGTGTTGTTATTTGTGTAATCAAACAGGATCAGTTTGCCGTCTTTAGTGCCCAAGAAAATCGCAGTGAGGTTTTCTATCTCGATAAAACAAGGATGAGGATGCCCCTTGATGTGCTCCAACGTTTTTAGTTTGGTGACGTCACAACGGTAACCAAGGCGTTCAATCGTAGCGATAAAACTGTCGCTGTCTTTTGGTTTAGGGATAAAAGCGTCGCTGAGGATAGAAGGTGTGCCTTCCCATTCAAGCGCTATGAGGGTGTAAGCTAAACCACGAATCAAAGGTGACTCATTGTATCGCTCGTCATAACTGCGAGCCTCAAAGTCCAACAAGCGCTGAGGGACATTATTAAAATCAACCAAAATACTCATTGGTCACCTCCGGTAAGTTTGACGCGTTTGAGGCGATGATTGAGTTTGTCCATCTTGTTGCTGACGATGATGAGGATTTTGTCGTTGGCGCGATAGGCGGTGCTGGTCAAAACCAATCGAGCAAAGTCGTCATCATAAACACAGTCGATGTCGTCGAAGATCAACACACGTTTGTTCGCGAGTAAGGCACGCACTAACAACAAGGCATAAGCGACTTGGCGCGAGAATGGGTTGCGTAAATGTCCTTTAAGCTCGGTGTAAAAACCAGCGGGAAGGGCATCGATTTGTGCTTTGATGTTCATGGTTTCGCAAAGCGCAAATGCCGTGTTATTTAAGCTTGGGCGGAAACAAGTCAGGTTGTCTATGATGGTGCCTTCGACGAACGAGCTGGTTTTGTCGACCATGAGCACGCTATTACGCCAGACGTTGTAGTTGACATCATCGAGCGGTGTCTCGTTGATTTGGATATCGAGCTTACTGTCGGTGTTTTGTCGCGTAATGCAATTCGCGAGGTGGGTTTTGCCTGCGCCGCTTTTCCCTGTTAGCAAGTAAGCCTGACCACGATCAAACTCGATGCGTTGTTTTTCCGAATACTTCACCGAGATGCGCTCGACTTCTGTCGTGTCATTTTGTTGTTCTACAGATGCAGCAAGTTCAAGCAGCTCGGCGATACGTTGAATATGAAGCTTGTTCAACTCCCATCGACTCACCGTGCGCATTACTTGCTGGTATGGCGCGAAGTAGCGGTTGGTAAGCATGATGATAGCAGCCATAATGCCTTGGCTAGATTGCATGTTGATAACTGCCGTTGCCAAAACCACTACCACACACGCGATGGAGAGCTGTTGTATGAGCGACAAGATAAGGCTGAAGTTTGATTCGATTTGCTCGTATTTGATGTTCTCGACTTCACGTTCTTCCACCATTTGTGTCATCAAGCTCTCAACGCGATATTCCATATTGCGCGCTTTGATATCGAGTGGGCTAGAGATGATCTCGATGATTTTAGAAGTAGTTAAGCCTTCGATGTCGGATTTGTTTTCTAAGCTGTTGATTTTCTGCTTGGAAAGACTGAGTGCGAACACCGCCAAAATGATGGAGGCGAGCAAGATGGTCACTCCCGCCCAAATGTTGATCAGACCGATAATCAGAATGGTCAGTATGCTGACGGCAAGGTTGATCAATGCCCGTACAGATTCTCCGCCAAAGAAGGATTTAATCTCTGGAATGGTCGCAATACGCTCTAGGTATTCACCGGGTTCTAGACGACGAAACTTCGATATCTCAGCCAAACAGATTGATTGAAACACCTTGTTGGTTAAGTTGGTTTCGAATTGCTTCATGATCACCGACGAAATCTTCTCTTCCTGATTCTTTAAGTGATAGTCGAGGAAGATGGTGATCAAGATAATGGCAAACAGAAGAAACAGCGTGTCTTTGGCTTGGTTAGGTAAAACACGGTCAAAGATAATAAGAATCGAAAAGGGCAGCACTAAACCAAACAGTGTTGAGATGACCGTTGAGAAAGTCAGATAACACTTGTCAGCAAAGTTAATCTTTTGGGAAAAGTGCTCAGTTTGCATTGCGACCTCCTTCCTTAATCGATGGTTTAGAGAGAAGGTGTTTTGGAACTAAGTCTTGATTGCTTCTGCCTTCGATATCGCTCATCAACTGCATGATGCTTTCGATAGATTGAACCGATAGCATGCCTTTGATTTGCTCAAGATTGATCGATTCAATGATGTAGTCATAGCGCGCGCTCTCGTAATCACGTAGTGCGCTGAACAGTTTACTTTCCGCTGCCAGTAAGTCGGTAATGGTTCGCGTACCAAGCTGATAGGCGCGTTGAATGCCTTTGTAGGAAGCGTAGTTGGCACGGATGATGTTCTCGTAACTGCTGATGGCGCGGGAGAAGTCGTTAATGTTGAGTACTGAGGTGTTAACGCTATTGCGCGTCGCGAACAATGAATCTTGGTACAGCAGCTCGGTTCGCTCGATGGCAGTCGACGATTTTTGATAACCGTAGTAATCCGAACCGCCGGAGAAAATTGGCACATTCAAGTTCAACCCGACGCTGGTCGAGTTACTGTCCCCTGTTGCGGTTGGGTCGGTTCGGTCATAGTTGTTCGCATCGTCGTAACGGTAACTGGCAGAGAGCGATACGGTCGGCACAAAGTTTGAACCGCTTTCTTTCAAGCCTCTTCGGCTGCGCTCGACGGTTTTCTTCGCAACCAATAAGTCGTTATTGAGCTTCAAAGCTTGTTCAAGAATCTCACGTTGTTCGGATTCGCTGATTTCCTCCAAGGGAACACTTTCGTAGATGTCTTGTGATGGGGTGACTGGGTATTGAACTTGAATCTCTAAACCGTTCAAAATTACGCGCCGGTCTTTCTCTAAGGTTCTTAAGCGATTGGCAATGCCTTCTTTCTGGGCAATTACCTCATACAACTCGCTCGCCGCAGTGTTGCCAAGTTCCACGTTGCGACGCATTTGGCGCTCACGTGTTTCAGACGATTTAAGTTCTACTTGGGTGGCTTTGATTTGCGCGTTGTTTTTGAGGTATTCGAAATATTGCGTCGCGATTTCAGAAATGGTGCTCTGGATTTTGTTCTCGTGTTTGATTTCCTCAATGTTGAAATCCAGCTTAGCGGTGCCGTATTTAAAGATGTCACCAAGGTTAAACACCGATTGGGATAAAGACACGCTGTAGCTATTTGAGTTGTAGCTTGAACGTTTATCTGGTGTTCCCGTTAATATGGTCTCGTTTTCATTCCATGTTGTATCAGCGGCACCGTTTAAAGAAGGCAGGAACTTAGAACGGCTAATGTCGATGTTGTATTCGTTTTCTTCCACGCCTTTGTCACTAGCGCGCAGAGATAAATTGTTTTCCAAGCCGAGTTTGACCGCCTCAAGCAAGGTGGTCGCCATTGCCGAAGGAGCATTGCTCAATGTAAGCGCTGCCAATACGCAGCTAGTTAAGTTTCTGTACCGCCACATACTTGTTGATCACCTTGATGATTTCGTCGTTTTTATAAGGTTTGCTGATCACGTAATCCATTCCAGCTTCGATACAAGCTTGGTGTTCATTACTGCTGGTCAATGCTGTCGCGCCTATGATGGTGCAAGGGTTTTGTCCGCTCTCTTGTTCGTATTGTCGAATGCGTTTGGTTGCTTCAATACCGCCCATGCCAGGCATGATGCAGTCCATAAAAATGATGTCCGAGCGCTGATTCATGAAGTGCTGAACAGCGTCTGCGCCATCGCCAACGGTGTCGGCTTCGTATTCTTGCTTGCTCAAAATACGTTTGAGTAGAATCTGTTGAACACGGTCATCTTCCACAATCAGGAATGAGCTGTTCTCCATCTGATCTTCTGAGGCTTCCGCTTCCATGATTGCTAAAAGATTGGGGATAAACTCATATGGAATCGCAGGGGAGTTCAGAATCTTGTCGACAAAGGTATGGCTCTCTTGCGCTTGCTGAGTGCTAGTGACCGAGAGCAGCAACTTGGTGTTCGGGTGATTGCGCAGTTGCGATTTCACCGTTTTGCTCAGTGAGGGCAGCTTGTTTGGCTCGAACGTGTCGGTCAGCATGATGGCATCGTATTCGCCAAAGGTTTTTGCCGCAGAGAAGAGTTCGTTCGGCGTTCGAATTGGCGTAATCTCTAAGCCCAAGTTGACTAACATTTTGCTCATCACATCAATGCGCAGCTGAGAGTTGGCACACAGTAATAGGCGCTTATTGTCGAAGCGAGTTTTCTCGGTGTGGAAGCTTTTGGCTTTCAAATCGAGCTGAATTTGAAAACGTTCCTGATTGCCCGATTGATACCAATGGCTCTCGTAATAGCCATAATCTTTCAACACGCTTTTCGCCAAATCGTCTTTGGTTGCAGTGTGCTGTTTATGGTCGCTCCAGTGTAGGGTATTGAGCTTGGCAAGCGGCACATCCAGCGTGGTTAAGAAGTTTAGATTGATGGTCAGGCGAGTGTTTTCAATGTCTGACGCCGCACCTGATTCAATGGTGACAAACAGTTTCTTGTCGGCTTTGAGTTGGATGGCATTTGATAGCTGTAGGAACAACACCCAGAATAAGCTGGTGGATTGTCCTTCAACACGGTTTGGTAGGTTATCCGAGATAAAGCAGTCTAGCTCACCTTCATTTCGCTGCACTTTTGAACTGATGTGAATCATCAATTCAGACAGTACATTCAGCAGTGAAAACTCTTTCGATTTGCTCTCGGTCCCTTGTGAAATGAGTCGGTTGTAGTTCTCTGCCAATTCAGACAGGGTATTGGCAGCCGAGGTTATATCTTGCGCCATCAACACTCCGCTCTCATCGGTCTCTTGAACGAGATATTGCACGCCGCCGTTAATGGTGTTGGTGATGCCACGAATCTCGTAACCAATCAGAGCATAGAGCTGCTTGTAGAGATCGTTATTGCGTTTTTGCTCTTCGAGTTTGCTGAAAATCAGTTTTAGGTGTGAGTAGATCTGACGCTGCTTAGGATTGATGCTCACTTCATTCAGCAACTCTTCCAACCTTTGTAAATCCAGTAGTTTGAGTTCTTGATAAAGCTCATCGAATTCTTGGTCAATGTCACGCTCATTCGAGCTGGATTTTTTCAGTTTAAGGATTGCCACCAGGTTCGATAGTACTGCGATACCAACCAGTACGACAACGACCACAAACAACCAAATGAAGAACTCGTTTTTCTCCATCATTAGGTCGCTCGCATGGTTGTTAAATATGGTCCGGTAGTTGTCGTCCATTTGTAGGTAGTTATTGGTGAGCGAGAGGTACAGTGCCAACACATCGTCGCGTGTTTTTTGGCTGTCTGAGAAGCGATTGATTGCCAGTTCAAGCTGCGTGTATTCGGTCGCGCCCACCAAGCTAAACTCGGTTTTGTTGAGTGACGCGAGCGACTTAAATTGGTCAATTTCGTCTTTCAGAACCTCAAAATCAAGCTCTGTTGTACTGCAATAACGTGCGCTTAAACAGCGTTGAAGCGTTTGAATATCAAACTCGATAGTTTGGTTGAGCTGTTGAGCTTGAACCAAAAGAGGCGCGTTTTGCACTTTCTCGACTGAATCCACTTTTTCCCAAGAGATATACAAATAAAAGGCGAGGGCAGCCAGCATCAAGCTGAAAGCGATGCTTAGGCGCATAACAGGAACGGAAATATTGTAAGAAGGTTTGCTACTCATCCATCACCTCTCATCGAATGCGTCTTCGATAGCCGACATAACCGGCTTCGCTGCGTATTCGATCACCCGGCGTGAACCTGTTTTCACGTCTGCGGTAAACTCCATATAAGGGGACAGCTTGTATTGTGTGCCTCCGCGCTCTAGATAGTTTTGACTGATTTGGATTTCCGCGAGATAGAATTCAGCGTCTTCTTCTTCATAAGAAGAACGGCTGATCGATGCAATTCGACCTTCCAAAAATCCGTATTTGGCAAAGTTGTAGGTATCCATCTTCACTTTGACCGCTTGTCCGATTTCTACAAAACCCATGTCTTTACGCGGGATCTTCGCCTCTCCGTGAAGGGCGTTATTGATCGGTGCAATGTCCGCGATGCTTTCACCTGGCGGTATCACAGCGGAGCGGAAATTGAAGTGCACTTTATCTACTACACCGTCAATAGGGGCGTAAACCACGAGGCGATCCACTTTATCTGAGTGTTGAGGACGTAATATACGTTTCAACTTTAAGTCCTTGTTTGCTTGAATGATTTGTGCTTGATACTCGGCATTACGATTCTCCACCAAGTCTCGGTACTGCTTCTCTAGTTTGTCGAGTTGGAAGCGCTCATTCATGACCGACTCATCAAGGTTTTCAATCTCACGCACCATGTTTGACTCTTGAACCTGCATATTCAGAACATCGACGTAAGACGCCATTTCCTCTTTGTACAAGGTGTTCTTAATATTGAGCTGCTTGCGTATCAAGGAGAGCTGGTTCTCGGAGCTTTTACGGCGCTTGAGCATTGAATCAATAAGCGAATTCTTATGTTGGATATCGTGAGTGATCAACTCTTCATTGGAACGGTTTTTAGAAAATTCTTGCTGCCAGGTATTCATGTTGACTTGCACTAATTCTGGGTACTTTTCGATGTAGGCAGAAAAATCGGGTTCCACCATATCGCGCAGGCTTTCGTAACGAATCTTGTCTAGCTCAAGCTGAATGATCTCTGTGTTTACCGTATCGAGTTGAGTGTTTCTATCCAGAGAGCGAAGGCGTGCTATAGGCTGACCTTCGTAAACTACTTCGCCTTTGCGCACTAGCATTTCTTCTAGAATACCGCCTTCAAGGTGTTGCACTTTTTCGATGTCAGATTCGAGCAATAGCTCACCGCGCACCGACACCACAATGTCGATACGAGCCTGAGATGCCACGGCGATAGCCACCATGGAAAGCAAAAAGATAACCAGCAAGGTTTTGTGTACGCTGGTCATTGCACTGGCTAGCACGATTGTATCGTCTGTTGTTACCTTCGAAGCTTCGTTGTTCGAAACGAGCGCCTTTTTGAGGTGATGTTCTATTTGCTTATTGCTCATGAGCCACCCCTACGATTCACTACCTGTGCGGCTATCGATTGAATTTTCGATTTTTAACAGCTGGCTAATTTGTTTGTTTACGTTGTTAAGCTCGGTTTTAACATCCTCGATCAATTCATTAGGAGCAGGGAAATGGTGTTTGTTTAAGTGTTCAAGCTTTGCCAATTTTGGTGGTAAGTCGTCATCACATAACAAGACGAGAATGGTCTTTAGTCTTTTTGAATAACATCTGAGTGCTTCAAAACGGTTTTGTTTATGCAGCATCTCAATATCAATCCCTGCGTCACTGAAATCTTGGTAAAAATCGCCTAATAGCAATTGCAGCCCTTTATGGCTGTTGTCGACTGAGCGCAACAGATTTGTCATATTTATCATTATCCCACCGCACTAATTGCTTTAATGACAACAAGTAAGGATCTTTATACTGGGTTTTCAAATTTTTTTGTTTTTATGGAACTCGAAAGGTATGAAAAAAGTTGTATAAAAAAGTTGGTTTCTAAAAATGGTGTCCTTTACTGCCTCTAAATACGATCAGTTAGCTAAAAGCAACGGAGGCTGTAATGGCAGGCGACACTAATCAAGAAAAAGACAATGAAAAGCTTAACGATGCGGTAGAGCAAACAGAAACGAAGGATACGGGGACAAAAGAAGAAAAACAGCAGTCGACCGTCTCTTCGACTGTAGCGACCGGTGCTGAAAGCGCAGATGCTGTTGATGAAGCCAATCGTGCGATGGAAGAAAATCCTAGTGGCGCGGGTACGGAAGAAGAAGCAGTGAGCTCGGGTGGCGCAGTTCAAGAAGAGGATACTGAAAGTAGCAGCGACTCTGACGCTGCACAATCCAATGTTGTTGATAGTGTAGCTTCTAGCGGAGAATCAGGTGACGAGGCTCTGGGCAGCGGTGGTTCGGATTCTGGGGCGGGTGCCCAAGCGGTCGGTGGTGGTGATGCCTCTGGCTCTGAAGGTGGTTCGGACGCAGAAGGCAATGAAGCGCAAGGACAAGCGGTACAAACTTCATCTGCGCCAAGTGCTTCTTCAGACTCTGAAGGTTCTCAAGGTGGTGACGAGCTAGATTCAGAAACCACTGAAGAGAGCTTCGCGGTGGATGTACAAGACACCAGCGAAGAAACCACGACGCAAGTAGAAGACGATTTCGACTCCGAAACTACGAGCGAAACGTTCCAAATTAAAGTCGAAGGTGAAAATGACGCGCCAGAAGTAGGGCAAGATCTGGCATACATCATGGATGAAGATGGCACCATTACCTTCACGCAAGAACAACTTCTCGGGTACGCGAGTGATGTTGATGGCGATGATCTTGCCGCATTCAACGTGCAAGTGGGTGCTAATGCATCCGTTGTGGATAATGGTGATGGCACTTATACCGTCACACCTGATACTGATTTTAATGGTGAACTCGGCTTAACGTTTGATATCAGTGATGGTCAAGAAACCATTTCTAGCTCGATTGATTTAACTGTTCGTCCAATCAATGACGCACCAGTGCCTGAAGATAAAACCTTTGAGATTGAAGAGGATGGTACGCTGATCTTCACCGATGCTGACCTGCTTGCTGGCGCAACGGATATTGAAGGCGATAACCTCACAGTTGAAGGTGTAAGTTACGATGGTGGCGACGGCATCCTGACCGATAACGGTAATGGGACTTACACTTTCGCGCCAAATGAAAACTTCAATGGCGATGTGAACTTCAGCTTTGATGTGTCCGACGGTACAGATACGGTTTCTGCCAACATTGATGTAAGCGTCACACCAGTCGATGACGCACCAGTATCTGGCAATCTTGCTTACTCGGTGGATGAAGATGGCTCGATTCGTTTGAGCCAAGAGCAGTTGTTGTCGCAAGCTTCCGATGTGGAAGGCGATGCACTGACGGCGTCTAACCTTTCGGTAGATGGCAATGCGACGGTGACTCAAAATGACGATGGTAGCTTCACCATCACGCCGGACGCAGATTTCAACGGTGATATCGACATCAGCTTCGATATTTCCGATGGCACGAACACCGTTCAAGCAACCGCTGATCTAACCGTTAACCCAATAAACGATTTGCCGGTTCCTCAAGACCAGCAGTTCAGCGTGGAAGAAGATGGCACGCTGATCTTTACGGACGCAGACCTGCTTACTGGCGCTACCGATATTGAAGGCGATGACCTTTCGGTAACGGGAATCAGCTATGAAGGCACCGACGGCGTTCTAACTGACAATGGAGATGGCACATATAGCTTTGCGCCAAATGAGAACTTCAATGGCGATGTAAACTTCAGCTTCGACGTGTCTGATGGCACAGATACGGTTTCAGCGAATGTAGATGTGAGCGTTACGCCGGTGAATGATCCTCCGGTGGCAGGCTCAACGTCTTACACGGTTCACGAAGACAACTCTATTACCATTTCTGACGCGCAGCTGTTGGCAAACTCTTCGGATTTAGAAGGGGATGTCTCGATTGATAGCGTGAGCTACTCTGGCAGCGATGGTGTGTTGCAAATCAATGGTGACGGTACGTACACCTTCTCTCCAAATGAAAACTTTAATGGTGAAGTGACGCTTGATGTTGTCGTCGCTGATGAAGAAGGCGCAACGGATGCCACCACTGCTGGCATTACGGTGCTGGAAGTGAACGATCCACCAGTCGCAGGACCAACTTCTTACACCATTGATGAAGATTCAGTTCTGACCTTCAGTGAATCGCAAGTGCTGCTGAATGCCTCTGATGTGGAAGGCGATGTAGAGCTTGTTGGCATTAGTTACGATGGTCCGGATGGCATTTTCACCGTTAACGATGATGGCACGTGCAGCTTCGCGCCAAACGAGAACTTTAACGGGCAAGTTCAACTTGATGTGACCATTCGAGATGAAGATGGAGCAGAAGTTGATACCGTCATTAATGTGAATGTATTGCCAATCAATGATGCGCCAGTATCGGGTGGTTTGGCTTACAGCGTTAATGAAGACGGTGCGATTACACTCAGCCAAGAACAGCTTCTTTCTCAAGCGTCTGATATTGAGGGAGATGGTCTGACTGCTAGCGATTTGACTGTAGATGGAAACGCAACCGTCACAGCGAACGACGATGGCAGCTTCACGATTACGCCAGATGCGGACTTTAATGGTGACATTGATATCCAATTCAACATTACGGACGGCACAGACACTATCCAAGCAACGGCGGATCTAACGGTTAATCCGGTTAACGATCTTCCTGTTCCTCAAGACCAGCAGTTTAGTGTTGAAGAAGACGGCACGCTTCAGTTTACTGACGCAGACTTGCTTGCTGGCGCGACCGACATCGATGGCGATAGCTTAACGGTTGATGGCATTAGCTACACAGGCAGCGATGGTGTGCTGACTGACCACGGTGATGGTACTTACACCTTTGCACCAAACGAAAACTTCAACGGTGATGTCAGCTTTAGCTTTGGTGTTTCTGACGGCACTGAGACCGTACCTGCCAATGTGGACGTGAGCGTCACTCCAGTCAACGATCCTCCGGTTGCGGGTGCAACGTCTTACATGGTTGATGAAGACAACGCGATTACCATTTCCGACGAGCAGCTTCTGGCTAACTCTTCGGATGTGGAAGGCGCAGTGTCCATCGATAGCGTGACCTATTCAGGCACCGATGGCGTATTCCAAGACAACGGTGACGGCACTTACACCTTCATGCCGAATGAGAACTTCAGCGGTGATATCAGCCTTGATGTGATTGTGGCGGATGAGCAAGGTGCGATTGACGAAACGACTGCAGGCATTACCGTCATTGAAGTGAATGACCCTCCAGTTGCCGGTCCAACGTCTTACACGATTGACGAAGATTCAGTACTGACATTCAGTGAGTCACAAATTCTTGCTAACGCATCTGATATCGAGGGCGATGTAGAGCTTGTTGGCATCAGCTATGAAGGCTCGGATGGTATCTTTACCGTCAATGGCGATGGTACTTGTAGCTTTGCGCCAAACGAGAACTTCAATGGCCAAGTTCAGTTGGATGTGACCATTCAAGATGAGAATGGGGCAACCGTTGATACGCACATCAATGTCGATGTATTGCCAATCAACGATCCACCAGTATCGGGTGATTTGGCTTACACCATCAACGAAGACAGCTCAATCACGCTAAGCCAAGAGCAGCTGCTTGCCAAAGCGGGCGATATTGATAGCGAGAACCTTGAAGCCATCAATCTATCGACAGATGACAACGCGACGATTCAATACAACGATGATGGCAGCTACACCATCACACCAGATGAAAACTACAACGGTGACCTAGATCTGACCTTCGATATCATTGATAACGATGGCGGCTCGGTACAAGTTGGTCTGGATATTACGGTTAATCCTGTGAATGACTTGCCACAAGCGCAAGATCAACAGTTCACGGTAGAAGAAGATGGCACCTTGCTGTTCACGGATGCAGACCTATTGGAAGGTGCATCGGATATTGATGGCGATGATCTGTCTATCGAAAACGTTCTCTACACAGGTGCGGATGGTGTACTTACCGACAATGGTGATGGCACTTATAGTTTCGCGCCGAATGAGAACTTCAACGGTGATGTTCAGTTCACATTCGATGTGTCTGACGGCACAGGTTCAACACCGGCATTCATTGATGTCAGCGTGACACCAGTGAACGATCCACCGGTGGCAGGTTCTACGTCTTACACGGTTCAAGAAGACGGTCAAATCACCATTAGTGACGAGCAGTTGTTAGCCAACTCTTCTGATGTGGAAGGCGATGTAGCCTTGGCGAATGTTAGCTACTCTGGTAACGACGGTAGCTTCGTGGACAATGGCGACGGCACATATACCTTCACGCCAAATGAGAACTTTGACGGTAACATTTCGCTCGACGTTACAGTTATCGACCAAGATGGTGCAACGGATACAACAACCGCAGGCATCGATGTTATCGCGGTGAACGACGCACCAGAAACGTCAGGCATTCAAGCTGAGGTGGATGAAGATAACGCCATCACCATTACACAAGAACAGTTGCTTGCGAATGCGACAGACATTGAAGGTGATGACCTTGTTGCCAGCAATCTACAAACCAATGACCCGGATGCGACGATCGTAGCCAACGATGATGGTTCATTCACGATTACGCATACGGAAAACTTCAATGGTGAGTTGGACTTCACTTACAACATAAGCGATGGCGAAAATGATGTTCTGACCACGTTGGATCTGACCGTTAATCCTGTCAACGATGCGCCAGAAGCGGGCGACGAGATCTTTATTCAAGCAGAAGAAGACCAAACAGTGGGTGTTTCTCTGCGTGAAGAGCCTGCGTTACGTCTCGACCAAGCCCCTGAAAACGGCATCATTGAAGCAAATCTAAATGACGAATGGGTACAGCTAGAAGTCGGGCAGGAGGTGCCTGCAGACACGGAAGTGCGCTTCATTCCAAACGATGATGCATTGGCAAACGGTACGCATACGAGTCAAATTGGTACCTTTGATGACAACGCTAGCCTCGATGATTGGGGTACTGCTGTTGACCCTTACACACGTGAGTTTGTTGATGGTGATTTGAAAGTTACCGTTCAAAGTAATGATGACCCACTCGGTGCGTGGAATGGTAAAACACACATCGGTCACGGTATTGGCGATATTGACCGCCAAGGCTTGAGCGGTGATGAAAAACTGACTGTGACCGTTGAAGGCCAAGACATCAACGAAATCAGCTTCCACCTAGATGGTCTAGGCGGCTGGTTTATGGAAGAGTCTCGCCACTTTACCGAAGTCGAAATTCGCGCATTCAACTCTGATGGTGACTTGATCGACTCGATGACTTATCACAAAGAAGATCGTGGTAGCTATGAGACGGATTACACCCTAACGGTGAACGAGCCTGTATCTTACTTCGAACTAGGTACGATTCAAGGTAACGGTACTTACGTGGTTCAAAACATGACGGTTTCGCAAACTTGTCATGATGAAGCGGTGTTCACATCTATTGGCGTGGACGGTACGGAAATCACGGAGACGGTAGAACTGAATATCCGAGAAGGTGACAGTGAAATCGAACTGACCGCTGACTTGCCAAATGTGACCATCGATACCGAAGGTTCTACGCAGTTTGCCTCTGTGGTTATCACAGAAGAGCAGCTTTTAGCACAAGCGAGTGATATCGATAGTGATGTCCTTGATATTCAAAACCTAGAGCTGGTGGGGGATAACGCGGAGCACGCTACGTTAACCGACAACGGCGATGGTACATGGACAGTCACACCAGATGAGAACTTCTACGGTGAGATTGAGCTAGGTTACCAAGTCACGGATGGTGAACTCACTGACGACAACATCATCAACATCAACTTCGAAGCAGTAAACGATGCGCCAATCGTTTCTGGTCCGATTGTGTTGTCGACTGATGAGGATGTGGGCATTACGTTTAGCGCGGACGATCTGCTTGCCAATGCAAGTGACGTGGAAGGCGATGCGCTGTCTATCTCTGATATCTCTTACAGCGGTGATAACGGTGAGCTTGTCGACAATGGCGACGGCACTTACACCTTTATGCCGAATGAAAACTTCAATGGTGAAGTCGACATTGATTACAAAGTCTTCGATGGCACCGATGAAGTCGACACCCATCTAGATCTGACCGTTATTCCAGTCAATGATGTGCCAGTTCCTGGTGCGCCGCTGCATACTCAAATGCTAGAAAACGGCACCATCATCATCGAAGCAAAAGACCTACTATCAGGTGCGACCGATGTGGATGGCGACATTCTGCATATCGAGAATCTACTGCTTGTTGACCAGTCACAAGGTACGTTGACAGACAACGGCGACAACACCTTTACCTTCGAGCCAACTTCGAACTTCTACGGTGAAGTGAACTTGACCTTCGACATCAGCGATGGTCAAGCAAGTGCCCCAAGCACTGCGAAGATCGATGTTGAGATCGTCAACGAAGGTCCAGAGGTTAGCGGTCCAGTTGATGCGGTCGTTGATGAAGATGGCTCAATTACCATCACTCAAGAAGACTTGTTAGCGAACGCGACGGACGTGGATGGTGACAACCTTGAAGCGGTGAACCTATCGACCAACGATCCTAATGCAACTATCGTTGAGAACGCTGATGGTAGCTTTACGATTACACCGAGCGAAAACTTCTTTGGTGAAATCGAATTTACTTATGACGTAACTGACGCGATTGAAACCGTCGCTGCGGATCTAAACCTCACCGTTAACCCAGTGAACGACCTGCCAGATGTGCCTGATTTGTCCTTCACCACAGAAGACGGTGAAGCTATCACGATTACTGAAGCAGAGCTGCTGGCTCAAGCGACGGACATCGAAGGCGATGACCTGTCTGTTGTTAACGTGACGAGTTTAAGCGACACGGTGCAAGTGACAGACAATGGCGATGGCACTTACACATTAACGCCAGAGCAGGGCTTCTTTGGTAATGTTGACCTCACGTTTGATGTGAGCGATGGCACCGATGTGGTGGCGGCAAACATCGACTTGAAAGTTGAGTTCGTCAACGACGCACCAGAAGCAGCGCCAATCGTGGCAGACGTGGACGAGGATGGATCTATCCTCGTGACACAAGAAATGCTGCTTGAAAACGCCAGCGATCAAGATGGTGATGACCTGTACGCAACGGCATTAGAAACCAATGATCCTAATGCCTCTATCGTGGATAACGGTGACGGCACCTTTACCGTTACGCCTTCACAACATTTCAATGGAGACATAGAGTTTACTTATGAAGTAAGCGACGGTGAATTGAGTGTTGCCAATGAAATGACATTGACGGTGAACCCAGTCAATGACATTCCAATTGTTGCGCCTGGCATGTACCACATTGAAGAGGATGGCAGCATCCTGTTCACGCAAGAAGATCTGCTAAGTGGTGCGATTGATATTGATGGTGATGACCTCACTGTTACCAGCATTAATTACTCGGGTGATGAAGGTACTGTAACGGACAACGGTGACGGTACATTTAGCTTCGTACCAGAAGAGCACTTCAGTGGTGACTTGCAGTTCAGCTTTACGGTTTCTGACGGTACGGATGAAGTTGAGCAAGACATTAATGTCCATATCGAAGCCGTGGCAGATGCGCCAGACCTAGTCATCACTGATGGCGATGGTCGAAACGTGGATGATCAAGCAATCTTGGTTGAGCCAGGCGGTATTGTTGAAGTGAACATCGCCGCTGCATTGGTTGACCAAGACTTGTCAGAAACGCTGACGGTGACCGTGGATGGTGTCCCAGAAGGTTCGGTGATCAGCTACGACAACGAAGGGGTACTTAACGATCAAGACAACGGTATCACCAGTTTTAACGATACTGAAATCACGGTTACCTTTGAAGGTGAAACCGCGGGTTACCAAAACGCAGCTGGCTATTACAAAGTTGATGAAGACGGCAATATCACGGGCGTTGAAGTGGTGTACGAAAACGCCTCTCAAGTTGGCGGAGGCGGTGACCTCATTCCGGGACAAGATCAGTTCAGCTTCCAAATCTCGGAAGGGGAAAGCTTCAACCTATTCTTGATTCCTAACGGTCATAACTTCAATGACTTTGCGTCCATGCAAGATGGTCAGTATGAGTTCCGTGCGGCAGATGGCTCTCCTGCGAACATGGATACGGTCGACCCACAACTCGTGTTTGTGGGTGCTGATGGTTCTGAAACCGTGATTCAAAGCCAATTTGGTGATGCAGTCTTCCATGGCGGCACAAGCTCAGAGCTCAACCAAGATGGCATTGAACATACTCGAACTACTGTGAACGAAGACGGTGAACTGGTTTACGGCTTTGAAGATCTCTACGGTGGCGGCGATGCCGATTATAGTGACTTCAACTTCACCATTGATGTAGGTGAAGTGAACAGCCAGATCTACAGCGGTGAAGTAACAGTCGGTCCAGATGGTTCTGTAACGCTTCCAACCACAGCAATTGAACAAGAGCTACAGATTCAATTGCCAGAAGACTTTAACCAACAGCTAGAAATCAATGTAACGGCAACGGCGACAGAGCTATCAAATAATGATTCTGAAACCGTTTCTCAAACCATCTACGTCAATGCAACGGGTGCTCACATTGAACATACGCCTGAAGCATTGCCTGTTTCTGCTGTGGTTGAAGAAGATGGTTCAATCCTAATCACGCAAGAAGATTTGCTCGCTAATGCGCGTGACTTGGATGGAGACCAACTGACAGCGCTGAACTTGGCAACGGATGATGAAAACATCACCATCACAGACAATGGTGACGGTACTTACACCTTAACGCCAGATGCGGACTTTAATGGTGACATCACCTTTACGTTCGATGTGTCTGACGGCGATGATGTTGTCTCAACCAACCTTGAGTTATTGGTGTCACCAGTTAACGATGCGCCTGAACCACAAGATCAAGCGTTCACCATTGGTGAAGATGGTGTGCTGACCTTTACTGATGCGGATCTCCTAACAGGCGCTACCGATATTGAAGGGGATGACTTATCTGTTGAGGGCGTCACTTACACAGGCGCGGACGGTGTTCTTACTGACAATGGTGATGGCACATATAGCTTCGCACCAAACGAGAACTTTAATGGCGACGTGAACTTCACTTTCGATGTTTCCGATGGCACGGATACTGTGACGGCGAATATCGACGTAAGCGTGACGCCGGAGAACGATCCACCGGTTGCAGGCAGCACGGCTTACACCGTTCATGAAGACAATTCGATTACCATTAGTAACGAACAGCTGTTGGCTAACTCGTCTGATATAGAAGGCGAAGTGGCGATTGATAGCGTGAGCTACAGCGGTAACGATGGCGTGCTGGAAATCAACGGTGATGGTACGTACACCTTCTCACCAAACGAAAATTTCAGCGGCGAGGTGAGCCTAGATGTTGTCGTTGTCGATGAAGATGGTGCAACGGACTCTACCACTGCTGGCATTACTGTGATTGAGGTAAATGACCCGCCAATCGCAGGTCCTACCGCATACACTATCGATGAAGACCAAGTTCTAACGTTTAGTGAATCTCAAGTGCTACTGAATGCTTCGGATGTTGAAGGAGATGTTGAGCTAGTAGGCATCAGCTACGACGGTCCAGATGGCATCTTCTCAGTAAACGGGGATGGTACTTGTAGCTTTGCACCGAATGAAAACTTCAATGGCCAAGTGCAGTTGGATGTGACCATTCGCGATGAAGACGGCGCAGAGGTCGATACTTACATTACAGTCGATGTCTTACCAATCAATGATGCACCAGTATCGGGTAACTTGGCGTACAGCGTCGACGAAGACAACTCAATCACACTGAGCCAAGAGCAGCTTCTTGCTCAGGCATCGGATGTAGAAGGTGACGCATTAACCGCATCTAATCTAGTGGTTGATGGCGATGCAACGGTTACGGCAAACGACGATGGTAGCTTCACTATCACGCCAGATGCGAACTTCAATGGCGACATTGATATCACGTTCGATATCAACGACGGCAGCGATACTATTGTTGCAACGGCGGACCTAACCGTTAACCCAGTTAATGACTTGCCGCAGCCAGAAGATCAAGCGTTCACCATTGGTGAAGATGGCGTGTTGACCTTCACTGATCAAGACCTGCTTGATAGTGCAACGGACATTGATGGCGATGACTTATCTGTTGAGGGCGTCACTTACACAGGTGCGGACGGTGTCCTAACTGACAATGGCGATGGCACATACAGCTTCGCTCCAAACGAAAACTTCAATGGCGACGTGAACTTTACCTTCGATGTTTCTGATGGCACGGATACCGTGACCGCGAATATCGATGTGACAGTCACACCAGAGAACGATCCACCGGTAGCAGGCAGCACGTCTTACACGGTGCATGAAGATAATTCGATCACCATCAGTGACGAGCAGTTATTGGCAAATTCATCAGACGTCGAAGGAGATGTCGCGATTGATAGCGTCAGCTACAGCGGCACAGATGGTGTGTTCCAAGACAATGGTGATGGTACTTACACCTTTTCGCCAAACGAGAACTTCAATGGCGAAGTGAGCCTTGATGTTGTCGTGGTCGATGAAGACGGTGCGACGGATTCCACTACCGCTGGCATTACTGTTCTAGAGGTGAACGATCCACCAATCGCAGGCGCGACCAGCTATTCAGTGAACGAAGACGAAGTTATCACCATTAGCTCTGAACAGTTATTGGCGAACGCTTCTGACGTTGAAGGTGAAGTTGCGATTGATAGCGTGAGCTACAGCGGCTCCGACGGTATCTTTACCGATAACGGCGACGGCACATTCAGCTTCGCACCAAACGCCAACTTTGATGGCGGTGTTAGTCTAGATGTTGTGGTTGTTGATGAAGACGGTGCAACTGCGGCAACTAACGCAAACATCGATGTATTGCCAATCAACGATGCGCCAGTATCGGGCAACTTGGCTTACAGTGTCGATGAAGACAATTCAATTACGCTAAGCCAAGAGCAGCTTCTTGCTCAAGCATCGGATGTAGAAGGCGACGCGCTAACCGCATCTAACCTAGTGGTTGACGGTGATGCAACGGTCACGGCAAACGATGATGGCAGCTTCACCATCACGCCTGATGCGAACTTCAATGGTGACATTGATATCACGTTCGATATCAACGATGGCACCGACACTATTGTTGCAACGGCTGACCTAACGGTTAATCCAGTTAACGACCTACCACAGCCAGAAGATCAAGCGTTCACCATTGGTGAAGATGGCGTCTTGCTGTTCACTGATGAAGATCTGCTTGATGGCGCAACAGATATCGATGGCGATAATCTATCGGTTGAAGGTGTGTCTTACACTGGCGCAGATGGTGTCCTAACCGACAATGGTGATGGCACTTACAGCTTCGCGCCAAACGAAAACTTCAATGGCGATGTGAACTTTACCTTCGATGTTTCTGATGGCACGGATACCGTGACCGCAAATATCGATGTAAGCGTGACGCCAGAGAACGATCCACCGGTAGCAGGCAGCACGTCTTACACGGTGCATGAGGACAGTTCGATCACCATCAGCGATGAGCAGTTACTAGCGAATTCGTCGGATATTGAAGGCGATGTTTCGGTTGATAGCGTGAGCTACAGTGGCGCAGATGGCGTGTTCCAAGACAATGGCGATGGTACTTACACCTTCTCGCCAAACGAGAACTTCAATGGTGAAGTCAGCCTAGATGTTGTCGTGGTAGATGAAGATGGTGCGACGGATTCAACCACCGCAGGTATTACAGTACTTGAGGTAAATGATCCACCAATTGCCGGCGCAACTAGCTACTCAGTGAACGAAGACGAAGTCATCACCATTAGCTCTGAGCAGTTATTGGCGAATGCTTCGGATGTTGAAGGTGATGTCGCGATTGATAGCGTCAGCTACAGCGGCGTCGATGGTATCTTTACCGATAACGACGACGGTACATTCAGCTTCGCACCAAACGAAAACTTCAACGGTGATGTCAGCCTAGATGTGGTCGTGACCGATGAAGACGGTGCAACGGTAGCAACCAATGCAAACATTGATGTATTGCCAGTCAACGATGCGCCAGTATCAGGTGATTTGGCTTACAGCGTGGATGAAGATGGTTCTATCACCCTCAGCCAAGAGCAACTTCTTGCACAAGCAGGCGACGTGGATGGTGATGACCTAACTGCATCCAACCTGACTGTTGACGGCAATGCGACCGTTGTTGCAAACGATGACGGCAGCTTCACAATCACACCGGATGCAGACTTCAATGGCGACATTGATCTGAGCTTCGACATTACGGACGGCGATGCAACCATTCAAGCGACTGCCGATCTGACTGTGAACCCAGTGAATGACTTGCCAACGGTTGGTCAGCCACAGTTCGTCACGCAAGAAGACACCAGCTTCACCTTTACCGAAGAGCAACTGCTGCAAAATGCAGGTGATATCGATGGTGATAACCTAACCGTAGAAAACGTTGCTTCTGACAGCGGTACTTTGGTTGATAACGGTGACGGCACGTACACCTTCGCACCGAATGAAAACTTCGATGGCAACGTGAACGTAACGTTTGATGTCAACGATGGCACCGCAACCGTACCAGCAGAAGCGAACATTGATGTTCAATCTGTTGTTGATATGCCAGAGCTTTCGATTGCTTCGGACTTGGTGATTGCGTCTGATAACTTCGAGTCTGGCTCGAACGGTTGGAACGCGAACACTGAAAGCTCTCAAGGCTTCGAAACGGGCGACATGCTGGGTCGTATTGGTGGCACTGGCGGTGATGAAGCGGTCAGCAAAACCTACGAGATCCCAAGTGATGTTAATGAAGTGAATATATCGTTTAGCTTCTACGAAATCGATTCTTGGGATGGCGAGTCGTTCCAAATCTTTGTGGGCGGTGAACAGCTAACCACCTTGGAAAACTCCGCGTTCCGTACTCAAGATGGTACGACAACGCTTTACGACTCAGATGGTAATGAAGTGGGTGAAGTGATCCACGGAGCCTCTCAACGTGAAGGCTTCAGTGGTTGGAATGACCAAGCTCACCAAATCAACCTAACGGTTCCTGTCGAGGATGGTGAATTGCAACTGGGCTTCGGCTCAACCTTGAATCAAGACGTTTGGGATGAATCGTTCGGTATCGACAACATCGAAATCACGGTAGCGGATGCGGATTACCAAATCATTGGTACCGAAGATACACCTGTGCCGCTTGATATCGATGCAGCATTGACCGATACCGATGGCTCAGAAAACCTCGCTATCTTGATTGAAGATGTGCCAGAAGGCAGCGCATTATCAGCGGGTGTTGATAATGGCGACGGCACTTGGTCACTACAACCAGGCGAGCTAGAAGGACTAGAGTTTATCCCTTCTGCGGACTTCAACGGCGATGTGACGCTAACCGTAAATGCAACCTCTACGGATGTGGATACAGGTACAACGGCGACAGCGACGCAAGATGTGACGATTCATATCTCGCCAACCAATGATGCACCAGAAGTAACGGGTGACATCACTGCAGTCACTGCCGAAGACAACAGCATTACGCTAACTCAAGAGCAGTTACTGGAGCACGCTGTTGATATCGATGGCGATGACTTAAGTGCAATCAACCTGAGCACCAATGATGAAAATGCAACGGTTGAAATGAACGAGGATGGCAGCTTCACCATTACTCCAAGCGAGAACTTCTACGGCGACATTGAGTTTAGTTACGATGTCACGGATGGCGAAGAAGTGGTTGCTGCTGGTCTTGACCTAACCGTTACACCAGTCAATGACGCTCCAGAGCCACAAGATCAAGCGTTCACCGTGGGTGAGGACGGTCTTCTTACCTTTACAGATGCAGACCTATTAACAGGCGCGACGGATGTAGAAGGTGACAACCTAACAGTTGAAGGCGTGACTTACACTGGCGCGGACGGTGTCCTAACCGACAATGGTGATGGCACGTACAGCTTCGCGCCAAACGAAAACTTCAATGGCGACGTGAACTTCACCTTTGATGTTTCTGATGGCACGGATACCGTGACCGCAAATATCGATGTAAGCGTGACGCCAGAGAACGATCCACCGGTGGCAGGCAGCACGTCTTACACTGTGCATGAAGACAACTCGATCACCATCAGTGATGAGCAACTACTGGCTAATTCGTCTGATATCGAGGGTGATGTTGCGATCAGTAGCGTGAGTTACAGCGGTAACGACGGTGTGCTAGAAATTAATGGCGATGGTACTTACACCTTCTCACCAAACGAAAACTTTACAGGCGATGTTAGCCTAGATGTTGTCGTGGTTGACGAGGACGGCGCGGTTGATACAACAACAGCGGGTATTATCGTTCTTGAGGTGAACGATCCACCAATCGCAGGTACAACCAGTTACACCATTGATGAAGATGAAGTCATCACCATCAGTGCAGAACAGTTGTTGGCAAACTCTTCCGATATTGAAGGTGAGGTAGCACTAGATAGCGTGAGCTACAGTGGCAGCGAAGGTATCTTTACCGACAATGGTGATGGTACGTTCAGCTTTGCACCAAACCAAAACTTCAATGGTGAAGTGAACCTTGATGTTGTAGTCGTGGACGAAGATGGTGCGACCGCTTCGACGACGGCAAACATTGATGTTCTGCCAATCAATGATGCCCCAGTATCGGGTGACTTGGCTTACAGTGTCGACGAAGACAACTCAATCACGCTAAGCCAAGAGCAGCTTCTCGCTCAAGCAACGGATGTAGAAGGTGATGCACTAACCGCTTCCAACCTAGTGGTTGGCGGTGATGCGACGGTTACGGCTAATGACGATGGTAGCTTTACCATTACGCCTGACGCGAACTTTAATGGCGACATTGATATCACGTTCGATATCAACGATGGCAGCGATACTATCGTTGCAACGGCGGACCTAACGGTTAACCCAGTTAATGACTTGCCGCAGCCAGAAGATCAAGCGTTCACTATTGGTGAAGATGGTGTGTTGACCTTCACTGACCAAGATCTGCTTGATGGCGCAACGGATATTGATGGTGATGACCTATCGGTAGAAGGTGTCAATTACACTGGTGCCGATGGTGTCCTAACCGATAACGGTGATGGTACCTACAGCTTTGCTCCAAACGAGAACTTCAATGGTGATGTGAACTTTACCTTCGATGTTTCTGATGGCACGGATACCGTGACCGCAAATATCGACGTAAGCGTGACGCCAGAGAACGATCCTCCGGTTGCGGGCAGCACGTCTTACACAGTACATGAAGACAACTCGATCACCATCAGTGACGAGCAACTACTGGCTAATTCGTCGGATATTGAAGGCGACGTAGACATCAGTAGTGTGACTTACAGTGGCAACGATGGCGTCTTCCAAGACAATGGCGATGGTACGTACACCTTCTCTCCAAACGAGAACTTCAATGGCGAGGTCAGCCTAGACGTTGTGGTTGTCGATGAAGAGGGTGCGACAGACTCAACCACTGCGGGTATCACAGTACTTGAGGTGAACGATCCACCAATCGCAGGTGCGACAAGTTACTCTGTCAATGAAGACGAAGTCATTATCTTCACGGAAGAGCAACTGCTAGCGCAATCAAGCGATGTGGAAGGTGACGTGAGCCTAGAAAGCGTCTCTTACAGTGGTAGCGACGGCATTCTAACGGCGAATGACGATGGCACTTACAGCTTCGCACCAAATGAAAACTTCAACGGTGGCGTAAGTCTCGATGTGGTAGTCGCTGATGAAGACGGTGCAACTGCGACAACCAACGCGAACATTGATGTATTGCCAGTCAACGATGCTCCGGTATCTGGCGACTTGGCTTACAGCGTCGATGAAGACGGTTCAATCACATTGAGTCAAGAGCAGTTACTGGCTCAAGCGGGTGACGTAGACAGCGATAATCTAGAAGCAGTGAACTTAACCGCGGTAGCCAATGCAACCGTTGTTGAGAACCAAGATGGTAGCTTTACGATTACGCCTGATGCGAACTTCAATGGCGATATCGACCTAAGCTTCGACTTGATTGATAACGATGGTGCGAGCGTGGAAGTGGGCGTTGACCTAACGGTGAACCCAATTAACGATGCGCCGCAATCAACGCCAGTGAATATTGCTGGCACCGAAGATACCACCATTCTTATCACGCAGGATATGTTGCTTGCTAACGCGACAGACATCGACAACACCTACGATGAACTGTCTGCTGTCGACCTAGTGATTGATGAGCAATACGGTGACTTGCTAGATAACGGTGATGGTACTTGGTCATTCACTCCGGCTGAAAACTTCAATGGTGATGTGCCAATGTCGTTTGGCGTCAGCGATGGTGATTTAGTTACGCCGGTTGAAGGCAATCTAAACATCGAAGCGGTTAACGATGCACCAGAAGCGCCAACCATCCAGATGCAAGGCGAAGAAGATGTGGTCATGGTGATTGACCCTGCTTACATCGCTGATCAAGTTACGGATCTTGATGGTGACGAAATCAGCGTAGAAAGCATCACGGTTCGTGCTCCTGCAAACGCGACATTAACCCAGCAACCAGATGGTATGTACCACTTGGTGACCACTCAAGACTTCAATGGTTTGGTGGAACTGGGCTACACCGCGACGGATGGTGAAGAAGTGGTTGAAGGTTCGTTGAATGTGGATGTTATTCCAGTCAACGATGCTCCATTCAATGTGGGTAATGCCTTTATGGCAACCGACGAGGATGGCGCATTCACCTTCGACGCGGGCGACCTGATGAACTTGTTCGGCGATATCGACACTGAAAACCTAGTCGTATCACGCATTATCACCGCAGAAGGTGAAGATGGTGGTGAGGTAACAGACAACGGTGACGGTACTTGGACATTCACACCGACTGGCGATTTTGCAGGGGTTTCTGACTTGCAAGTTGTGGTAAGTGACGGTGAGTTTGAGACGGTACTTGACGTACCAGTGTTTGTTCGCCCTGTTGCCGATGGCGCAGTCATCACAACCGACCATGATGGTCCGTTAGTGTTCGGTGAGGACGAAACAGGTCACCTAGGCTTGAATGTCGGTCTAATCGACGATTCAGAAACGCTAAGTAACCTAGTGATGACTGGTTTCCCTGTTGGCTTCGAAGTTACGGATGGTGTGAACACCATTACCATCACGGAGCCGGGTCAATACATCGACTTGAACGAGTGGGATATTTCAGACCTGCAAATGACGCCTCCGGCTGACTTTAATGGCGAGTTCTTCGTAACCGTGACCGCAACAACGGTGGATTATGGTGACGAACCAGAAGAGTTCGAAGATGGCATCGATTCAGGTGACTTCGAAACCCTAGCGGGTGAGTCCGTTATCCTAACCGCTGATGACCTAATCGGATTGGCAGAGAACGTAGATGCTGACGCGGGTGATGAAGTGAAATTCGTTCACCTAGCTGATCGCAGCCAAGGTGAGATTGTCGATAACGGTGATGGCACATGGACATTCAATCCAGCACCAGGCTTTACTGGTGAAGCGGACATCGCTTATGTGATTGATAAAGACGGTGTGCTTCATGATGAGCAAACAGGTGTGGTCGTGAAAGAAGATGCGCCACAAGAGAATGCTTCTCCAGAAATCGACAGCATTTCTACCACAGAAATGGCAGCGGATGGCACCTTGTCGTTCACCAATGACGACATGCTATCGACATTGAGCGATGCAGAAGGCGACAGCTTGAGCATTGAATCAGTGAGCCTAATGGAAGGTCAAGGTGTGATAGAGACCGATAACCAAGGTAACTACCAATTCACACCAGCAGAAGGCTACACCGGAGATGTTCAAGTTGGCTTTATTGCAACTGACGGTGAAAATCGCATTGAGAGCTTCTTCAATGTCGACATCCAAGGTGAAGGTGAAACCACAACCAGTGAAGGCTACGCACTGGCTGATGATGGTTCACTAACACTAACGGAAGCGCAGTTGATTGATGAGCTTGGCATTAGCCCTTCTGCAGAAGTGTTGGATGTCGCCGATGCAAACGATGCTGGTTTCTTTGCGAAATCAGGTGATGAAGAGTGGACATACTGGCCGAACGATGACTTCGATGGCAATTTGGCTATGGATGTTCAGGTCAACGACAATGGTGAAGTATCGACTCAGAATCTGAGCATCCAAGTTGCGGACGATTCAGCGCAAAGCGACGAGCCACAAATCCAAACTGCTCAAGTATCAGCAGAGCAGCAAGTTGGCGAAGCGCAACAGCCTGAAGAGCAAGCAGCAAACGGTGCAGACAGTGAAGAGGAGAGCGCAGCTGATGTGACTGCAGCACCAGGCGATACCATTTCTATCTCGGTTCCAGATGAGGTCAGTGGTAACGAATCGGTGGATTATGCAGAAATGTCCGGTCTACCTGATGGTGCATCAGTAAGCAACGCACTGGATAATGGCGATGGCAGCTTCACATTAAGTGGCAACCTGAACCAACCAGTATCGGTTGACCTACCAGAAGGTTACGAAGGTACGAGCGAAATCCAATTCCAAGGTTACGACGAATTGGGCAGCGCGGTAGAAGGTGCGAGTGGCACAGTTGAAGTTGAAGTCGATGATCAATACACCATGCAAGGTTCTGCTCAAGATCAGCAACCAGACATGGCGGGTATGGAATCTGGCGGCAGCGACTGGACAAGTGCAGGAGGTCAAGATCAAGGTGTTGACTTCACGGATGACTCTGGCAGCTTCGACTCGGATACTCAAACGGGTACTGACCAAGGCAACGATTTCGATCAAAGCTCAATGTAACCAGTCCTAGACGAGGGCAGTGTCATTGCTGCCCAAACCAAAGCCATGCAGAGTCTACTTTGCATGGCTTTTTTGTTGGTCTTCTTTCTATGAGCTGTAGAAAAAAACTTGGAAATTGAAAAAAGTATTCTTAGCTAGTTTATACCCAAGTAACCTCGAGATGTTAGGTTCAGCGAGAATGGCTTGGTTTGTAGACGCGGCGGCGATTTAAAGGTCTAGTGGGTCTAAATCAAGAATCGACAACAAAGTATACAAACCAAGACAGCTCGCCCTTCGGGAGCGTGTCATTGACTCGGTTTCTGTGTCAAACAACTTGGAAAGAGCTGACTATTACGCTGCGTTGTTTTCCTTGACCCCGAATCAATGACAACGCTCTGAATCCTGCATCTTGAAGTCACTTGGGTATAAGAGTCATTTACAAGGAGGAGCGACATGTACCGTTATGTCAGTTCGCCAAAAGCATCGAAGTACATAGTGCCACCACCACAGCATCGAGAGTTGTCGAGTATCGATGTGCCGGAGTCAGAACTAGAAATGCGTGAAATTCTGAACAATTGGTTTGCCGATGGATTGGCGCCCATCATTGAAAATGAGGATAATGACATCTCTGCTAATGAGCAACAGCGCTTTGAGCAGCTCAGCCGCACGGTGGGCGTGCTATTGCGTAATAAAGATTACTACTTTGCCACCAAGCGGATTCTTTCATTGTGGGAGCAAGACTGCTTAGAAACGACTTACGTTAATTATCTGATTTTACGTAGTGAGCGCATACCATACTTCGAATAAGCCCTATTTATAGGCTTAAAATAGTGGTTTACATGGTTTTCTTAGTAACTTTTGACACCTGTATTTAACATTTTTGTAAACATCGTTATATTTAAGGCTCATCGTTGTCAGGAGTTTATGGATGAACCTTACGATATCAGGGAAGTTGCAGCTCAGTTTTGTGCTGCTAGCCGTACTTTTTATGGCATCAGCGGTATTCACGTATCGCAACGTCACCACCGTAGAGCAATACGCCTCTTCGTTACTTAAATCCGATTTACCGACCGTCGACACCAGTCGCGGTATACAACAGTCCGTTCAAGCGTCACTGTCTTCTATTCGAGCCTACATGTTGCTAGGTGGCGATGAAGAGGCGAGCGCACGTCTGAGTGAGGACGTTCGCAATATCATGGCATCTACAGACGAGTCGCTTCCGACTTTGCAGGCTTTGATCTCTGAACAGGATTTTCAAGCGATTCAAAGCCAGTGGGACGCGGTAAAAGTCTCTTTGAACAAGCTGATTGAACTTAGCCACAGTGATGAGAACTTACCCGCGCACAACCTCTTTATTAACGAAGCGGCACCCATTGCAGAAGTGGCACTTGATCAGCTTCAAAGCTTAATCAATGAAGAGTCAGGAAACCCATTTGGTGGAGACAGAAAGCGTCTGTTTAAAGTTTACGCCGACAGTTATACCTCGCTCGCCAATGCACTGTCCGCCTTGCGAGATTTCCTGTTGTACGGGCAGCAAGATCATCTGGACAAATACCACGACTTGATTAAGTACCACAATCAGTCCGTGGCGGAAATCGACAGTAAACTCGACAGACTGACTGATAACGACCAATCATTGTGGTCCCTGTTTAAGGAAATGCAGCAGCTGTACTTTCCTTTAGCAGAGCAGGTAATTGCATTGCGTCAATCGCCAGAGTGGAACGAATCAAACTTGTTAATGGCGAATGAACTGTTGCCAGCAGCGGATGTACTAGACCAAAGCTTAGAAACGATCGTATTGGCTCAGCAAAGTCGTGCTGATCAAAGTGGAGAGGGTATTAATCAGTCGATCAAGAACGTACTCACCACTATGTTGATTGCTGCGGCATTGGTTTTGTTTGCCGCAGTAGCGATTTCAAAATACATGGGCAATACCATTGGTCGCCGAGTGAAAAACTTATCGGAGCGTGCAAAGACGATCGCTTCAGGAGACGTTTCTCAGCCTCCACTCACCGTTGTTGGGAAAGATGAATTGGCAGACCTTACCGATTCGATTAACCGCATGAACCAATCGTTAGCGAGCATCGTGGCAGGGGTGAGTGAAAAAGCGCACCAAGTGGATACCAGCATGGGAGCTTTATTGGAATCGGCGCAAGTCACTTCATCGAATGTTGAACAGCAACAGACCAGCATTGTTGAAATGGGAAGCCAATTGGATGAAATCGCTTTAGCCGCGCGTAACACCCTAGATCAAGCCAATCAATCGGTGCAGAAGCTTTCTGATTCAAAAGGCGAGATTGAACAAGGTCGCGATGCACTAGAGCAAAACAAAGTCACCATGGAAAGCTTACATGGCAGCATTGAAACCGCGAGCACGCAAGTGACGCAGTTAAGTAAAGAGAGCGAAGCCATTGGTCGAGTGACGGAAGTGATTGAAGGCTTAGCAGAACAAACTAACTTACTGGCATTGAATGCCGCGATAGAAGCAGCGCGTGCGGGTGACCAAGGACGAGGCTTTGCGGTTGTGGCGGACGAAGTACGCATGTTAGCGACGCGCACTACTCAATCGACGACAGAAATAAACGGCATTATCAATGCGATTCAACGCTCGACCAATTCGGTGGTTGAGGAGATTGAACACAGTCAATCACTTGCGGAGCAGGGCGCTGAGCACATTGAAAAAGCGGTAACTCGTTTGCTTGTTACTACTGAGCAAATAGGTTCCTTGAATGAACAAATGGCAGAGCTTGCGGCAGCGGCAGAGCAGCAATCTCATGCGACCAATTCGATCACTGGATTGATGTCCTGTATTACTCAATCAGTGGATGAGGTTTCGAATAACAGCCAACGCGCATCAGAGACATCATTGCAAGTAAAAGAGCAAGTTACTGAACTGAATCAACAGATGGCAACTTTCAAAACGGCATAGATAAGGTTTACGTCTGTTCATCTACTTTTGAACGTTAACCAAATAGTAAAAAAGCCCCAATCCTTTTTACACAAAAAGGGTTGGGGCTTTTTGTTGGATGATACGCCGATATTCGTCTACTTGCTCATTGGATTTAGCTATTTAAATCATAGTTAAAACCAAATTTTCTTCACCGAGCCGGAGTCGTAATATGACTCCATCGGCAGCAAATACTGCAAAAGAATTTTTAAACTTTATACCAATCCCGGTAAGAGAATCGTTCGTTACTACGATTGGTATCATCCTTCTAGGAGCAAGATTATGAACAAACAAGTAAGCCTAATTGGTCTAGACAGCGAACAATCAGCACAACTAGCTCAACAGCTAAATCAACTGCTGGCGCATTACCAAGTGTTGTACATGAACTCTCGCGGTTACCACTGGAACATTAAAGGTGCGCAATTCTTCGAACTGCACGTAAAATTTGAAGAAATCTATACTGATCTACAAACAAAAATCGATGAGCTTGCAGAGCGTATTCTAACTTTGGGTCATACGCCAGCGCATGCATTCAGCAACTACTTGGAAGCAAGTGAAATTAAAGAACATCAAAACGCGACTTCTGGTGAGGAGTGTGTACAAGGTCTGGTTCAAGGTTTTAGCGTTCTACTTCTAAAACAGCGTGAGATTCTACAAAACGCGGGTGAAGCAGATGACGAAGGTACAGCGGCATTGATGGGTGACTACATCCGTGAGCAAGAAAAATTAATGTGGATGCTTAACGCTTACCTACAAGGCTAAGTGGCGCATCACCCAAGTAATCCTTGGGAACGCATGAAACAATCGGGAATAAGTCATAAGGGGCACGTTGGTGCCCCTTTTTTTGTTTGCGTATTTTATATGTGTGCTTTATTTGCGTGGTAAGGATTCGAAACGGCTCAATAAATCACTGAGTTCATTAAGCGCCAATGAGGCTGAATCATTGAAGGTTTCTTGATTACCGTGATGAACAAGGCAAGAGGGCATCTGCGCGTTATACGCTGCCTGCAAGTCGTAAAGGTAATCGCCGACATAAAGCACTTCATCAGGCATCAAACGCCACTCTTTCGCCAACACCTGCAAAGACAACGGGTCTGGCTTGGGCGGGAAGCATTCACGAGTGATGACTCGCTCCACAGAGATTTGGTTGTGCTCTAGTTTGCGCTGCGTGGCGATTTGGCAGTTGCGCGTCACGATAGCGGTTTTGATTTCATTTTGATGCAAGTGGGCGAGCAACTCATGGCAGCCAATCATTGGAGCAGACTGCTCAGCATCAGAAATCTCGTAATCAAATATCACGTTATGAGCGTGCTCTCGATGATGAGGGTGCTCAAGTGCGTCGACAAAATCCAATAGATCTTCACTCTGCGGACAACCTAGCTGTTGTCGCAATTCGCCGAAGTTCATATCAGAACTCACCAAGGTGTTGTCTAAATCAAACACCACGGCTTTAATTTTATCGAGCTGTAAAGGGAATGGAATCATAATGACCTCGTACAACTTAACCGAACTATCGTTTTAAAAAACAAAAGGTTATTGTTAAGTTTAGATTCTTCTGCTTAGATTGTACGAAAATAAATCAACCATGTATCACAAAACAAGGACGCGCATGATCATTCCTAAACCATTACAAAAAGGCGACACCATCGGCTTTTTCTCGCCATCCTCCCCAGCCACGGTATTTGCACCAGCGCGTTTTGAGCGTGCCAAAGCGTACGTGGAATCTCATGGTTACCAGCTAAAAGCAGGCAGCTTAACGGGCAAAACTGACCAATATCGCTCGGGTTCAATTCAAGAGCGAGTAGAAGAATTGAATGCGCTGATTCGTGATCCCGAAGTGCGCTGTATTATGTCGACCATTGGCGGTAACAACAGTAACTCATTGCTACCTTACATTGATTACGAGGCATTGAAGAAGGATCCCAAGATCATTGTTGGCTATTCGGATGTGACGGCTCTACTCATGGGCATTTACGCACAAACTGGCATCGTTACTTTCTATGGTCCAGCTTTGGTGGCATCTCTGGGTGAATTCCCGCCATTGGTGGACGAGACCTTCGCTTCGTTCGAATCGATAGTGAATACATTAGTCGGCTTGGATCATCAATACACAATGCCACTAGGGTGGACAGATGAATGGATAGAGTGGGGCGAGCAAGACCGCGCAAAGCAAACCTTGCAAAACCAGTGGCACTTCAAAGGTGAAGGCAAGATCACAGGGCGTTTGATTGGTGGCAACCTCAATACCATGACGGGTATTTGGGCAAGTAAGTTTATGCCGAGTATCGAACAAGGCGATATTTTGCTAGTGGAAGATTGTTTGCAGGGCATTGAAACGGTCGAACGTTCTTTTGCGCTGCTCAAACTATCCGGTGTGTTTGAAAAAGTCAGTGCAGTTGTTCTTGGCAAGCATGAAAAGTTTAACGATAAAGGCACAGGTCGTGCACCTATAGACGTGTTATTAGAAGTACTTAACGGTCAACCACTGCCAATTTTGTATGACTTTGATAGCTGTCATACCCACCCAATGCTTACCGTTCCATTGGGCTCGACCATGACGCTCGACTTTGACAATGAAACGGTGGCAGTGAGTTTAAAGAGCTAGCTTTTTTGACTCGTTCGTCAGAGAAAACTATTTCTCCTCAAGACGAAAGATTTTGCCGCTGTCGGTAGAAAAATAGATATAGCCATCGGGGCTGATGGTTATATCTCTTACTCGCTCACCAAGATTTTCCATCAATCTTTTTGATTCGGTGAGCTTGCCATTCTCAATAGAAACTACGTTGATGTGCGCCAGTTTCAATGCACCGGCGAGGATTTTTCCGTCCAACTCAGGGTACTGATCGCCACGGTATAAAATCATATTGCTGGGTGCGATAGAAGGGATGTATACCAGCTTTGGATCTTCCATTCCCGGTAACGACTTAGCTTCGCCGACGTCTAATGGTCCCCAATATTCTTTACCATGAGAGACTTGCGCCCAGCCGTAGTTCGCACCTTTCTTGATTAGATTAATTTCATCGCCGCCGCGCGGCCCATGTTCAATCGACCACAGCTGTTTTGTTGTTTCGTCGTAAAACATACCTTGTGGGTTGCGGTGCCCGTAACTCCATATCTCAGGACGAGCTTCGGAAGGTTTGAATGGGTTGTCTTGTGGAACCGAACCATCAAGGTTAAGGCGCAGAATACTGCCAGCATGGGTTTGAGTGTCTTGCCCATTATCACGTTCACCACGGTCACCGATTGAGAAGTAAACTTTGTCGTCTACAAATGAAATTCGACTGCCGTAGTGGCGGCCCGTGTCGGTGATGGCATCAGCAACAAAGAGATCTTTCCAACCTACAAGCTGATTGTTTTGCAATTGCGCCGTCGCTAACGCCACCGTATTGCCTTTGCTCGTGCGCTTGCTGTAGGTAAAGAAGAGTTGCGGGGTTTGCGTATCGGCATTCGGTGCGAGCGCGACATCCAATAAGCCCGCTTGTCCACTGGTATTCACATCGGGGACGTTAAACAGCTTTTGAGGTTTGCCTGTGGTGATATCTAGCAACGAAACCGTACCGTTCTTTTCATTGACGATAACGCGTTGGCTACTAAGAACTCGATCCCCCAAGGGATCTGAAATCCATTCGCCACTTCGTTAGCGCGGTATTCGGCAGCGTTGGCAGAAAAGGATAAACAAGCGAGTAGGGCAGCAGCAATCGTTCTCATGGTTCCTTCCAATATGAATCGTATTAATGTTTAAAAGCTAACACTAAAAGAGAACGTTTTGCAGAGCATGGATTGTATAAGAATGTAAAAAATCCCCGATACGAGATCGGGGATTGAATTAAGGCTAGAGAATTGTTTATGTAGCGAGATTACATCGCTTCTTCGAAGATCTTAGAGATTTCTTCGTGAGTTGCTTGTTTAGGGTTAGTGAAACCACAAGCGTCTTTCAGTGCGTTGTCTGCTAGTGTTGGGATGTCTTCTAGTTTCGCACCAAGCTCTTTAATACCTGCTGGGATACCCACATCTTTCGCTAGAGTAACGATAGCGTCGATTGCTGCCGCTGCACCTGCTTCAGCAGACATGCCTTCTACGTTTACGCCCATTGCTTTCGCTACATCACGTAGACGCTCAGGACATACTTGCGCGTTGTAGCGCTGTACGTGAGGTAGAAGAATCGCGTTACAAACACCGTGTGGAAGGTCGTAGAAACCACCTAGTTGGTGTGCCATTGCGTGTACGTAACCTAGAGACGCGTTGTTGAACGCCATACCCGCCATGAACTGTGCATATGCCATTTGTTCACGAGCTTCTAGATCTTCACCGTTTTTCACGGCTGTGCGTAGGTAAGCTTGGATAAGCTCAATCGCTTTGATTGCTACCGCATCAGTGATTGGTGTTGCCGCGATAGATACGTAAGCTTCAATCGCGTGAGTTAGGGCATCCATACCTGTTGCCGCAGTTAGCGAAGCAGGTTTAGCTAGCATTAGCTCTGGATCGTTTACAGAGATAAGCGGTGTTGTGTGCTTATCAACGATAGCCATCTTGATGTGACGCTCTTCGTCAGTGATGATGCAGAAACGCGTCATTTCAGATGCAGTACCCGCAGTCGTGTTGATCGCGATAAGTGGCATCATTGGTTTTGCAGATTGGTCTACGCCTTCGTAATCTGCGATTTTGCCGCCGTTAGAAGCAACAAGCGCGATACCTTTCGCACAGTCGTGTGGTGAACCGCCACCTAGAGAGATAACGAAGTCACATTCGTTATCTGTAAGAAGTGCCAAGCCGTCGTTAACGTTGCTGATAGTAGGGTTTGGTTGAGTGCCATCGAACACAACAGTTGCTACGTCGCGTTCTGTTAGTAGATCTTGAACCTGCTTTACTACACCGATTTGGTTAAGAATCTTATCCGTAACAATCAAACCTTTTTTAAAGCCTTGAGATTGGATGCTGTCTGCTGCGTCTTTCAAACAACCAGCGCCCATTAGGTTTACCGTAGGGATAAAAAATGCACTTGTCATATTGGATAGCTCCGTCGTTATTTTTAATAATCTTTCTTAATTTGCCATTTACTGTCGCACATTCGTTTCCAGATTGAAGTTGATCTGAAGCAAGTTTACCTACTTAGAGGTACTTGCAAGAGAAAAACTGTGACAGTGATCTTGTTGCACTGCGTATAAGTGCAACACTGATATAAAGTAGAACAAATATGAAACTATGGACGCAAACGATTGGCAGAAATTGACTTCTGACGCGGATATATCTCTAAATTCGACTAAAGTATAAAAAATTCCCATTAATAACTTAATTATCAATGGGGATAGAGAAGTGTTTTATAAGATAACTACTAATAATTAAGCTATTTTAATCAGCTTTGATACTAACTTTTCGATACCTGAAGCCGCTTGAGAGATATTCTCTGCCAACATGTAAGCAGGGGTTGAAAGTACGAGGTGTTTTTCATCAAAAACGATGTCTTCGACAGGGCACATGGTGTGTTCACCGCCCATTTGATTAAATGCTATTGAGACTGCCTCATCGTTGCCTACCGTTCCTTTCACGCCTTGCTCATAAATCATCGGAATAATGACAGGAGAAATACACAGATAGCCAGCTGGTTTTTTCGCATTAGCAAACGCGCGACAAGCTTGAGCTACGTGTGTGTTAATGGAGCACTCTGCACCTGAAACGGCGAAGTCGGTTAAGTTTTTCGCAGCACCAAATCCACCTGGAAGCAGTAGGGCATCGTATTCGTCAACGTTAAGTTTGGCGACATCGTCAATGTTACCGCGAGCGATACGAGCTGATTCGATCAAGACATTGCGTGTTTCATCCATTTCGTCACCAGTTAGGTGATTGATGACGTGGAGTTGGTCAATGTTAGGTGCAAAGCAGTGCCAAGTTGCACCTGCTTTTTCGATGGCGTAGAGCGCTAATACGGCTTCGTGGATCTCAGAACCGTCGTAAACGCCTGAACCACTTAAAATGACTGCGACTTTTTTCATGATTGGATTCCTTTACTCTGAACGTTCCTTAGATTGTTCTTCACTATCTAGACCATGCGTTTCCGAATGTGTTTCAACGTTTTCACTTTCGTCGTCTTCCTCATAGTAGCGCACAACAAACGGTGTCAGCATGACACTCGAAGGCAGAAAATGTTTCATATCGACTCCAACCGCTTAATAGAGTGGTTTTTATACCGATTTTGGAAAAAGAGTACGTTGAAGCGGATCATTTTTGAGTTAAGCTGCAGTTTCCTTTGGCATTCATGAGCAGTAGGTCACATAGATAACATGCAATCCTATCAGTTTCGTTTCACCCTTTATGGTTGTATCGCCATTCTCTCTTGGAGCTGTTTGCTAGGCATCGCTAGATTGGTGACAGAAAGTTTAGGGCCCGTGGGCGGATCAGCCATGCTGTATTCTCTGAGCTCCATTTTTCTGTTGATTGTGGTTGGCATCCCAAAACTGTCGTATTTCTCGTCCAAGTATTTAGTTCTCGGTGGGGCGATGTTTGTTTGCTACGAGATTTTCCTCGCGCTGGCATTGGGCTACTCCAATTCTCGTTCTCAAGCGATTGAAGTTTCCATCGTCAATTATCTATGGCCAGCACTAACTGTGTTGTTTGCGGTATTGGGCAGTAACAAAAAGCCGAACTGGCTACTGTACCCGGCAGTTATGTTGGCATTCATTGGCGTCGCTTGGACGGTCAGTGGTGATAGCGGTTTATCACCGACGCAGTTAATGGCGAACATCAGCAGCAATCCGATTGTTTACTTCATGGCATTTGCAGGCGCAGTCATCTGGGCCGTGTATTGCAATCTGACTCAAAGACAACAATCGAAGCACAACGCGATTACTTTGTTCTTTATCGCGACAGCCATCTCTTTGTGGATCAAATACGCCTTTACTGATGAGCCGCCAATGGCATTCAGTTGGGAAGCGATGGGGTACTTAGTGGCTTCTGCAGCTTTAATGGCTGGTGGTTACGGGTTGTGGAATATCGCGATTGTTGGCGGCAATATGGTGTTTCTCGCAACCTTGTCTTACTTTACGCCGATTTTCTCTGCTCTGTTTTCTTCTATTATTCTAGGCGTCACTTTAAGCCACAGCTTTTGGCAGGGCGTTGTGATGGTAACGGTGGGCTCGCTGATGTGTTGGTTAGTCACCAAAGAGAAGCGCGAAGCGGCTGGGTAAGTTACCAACGAGATCAGAGAATTTAAGTGAGCAACGAACAGATCTCCCTTGCGAGCTGTATTCGAATACGAAGCAACTAAATCGAAAAAATTAAAAAAGCTCCCGAGATTGGGAGCTTTTTATGGAGTTTTAACGGCTCTTTGGTGGCGCTCTAATAAGCGACGTTCAAGTGTAGTTGAAGCTTGAATCTGTGCTTCGACAGTCGCTTGATAAGCTGCTTACGAGTGTGCTCTAGTGTATCAAGCTCCAATGTGTCGTCATCAATATGTACGTCCACATTTACTCGTAGCTCTTGGCCCACCTTCGTTACGCCAGCCAGTTTCAATTGATGCTCAGTCACTTTTTCAATCTCAAGAACATCTTTGCCAACGCTCTGACACAGCTCTTTGCTTGGTGTCATCATTAGTAGTTCACGTAAGGCACCTACTAGCATATCGAACGGTACTTTGAGGAAGTAAAAGCCCATTAAAACCATCATCATGGGGTCGGCATATACCGCATACTCAGAGAATGGCGTTAGTGAAACAGCCCAAGCCGAGATAAATCCTACGGTCACCGCCACACTTAGCAGAGTATCCATTTGCCACTGTTTTTTCTCCGCTTCAATCAAGCCTGATGAGAAGCGGCGGCTGCGTTTCGCCATAAACCACCAAGCGTAACCACAGCCAATAACATTCACGATGCCGAATAAGGTCGCAATAGAAGCATCGACCTCGCGACCTCCAGACATCAATGCTGATATCGCAGAGTAGAGAGAGAAGCTTACAACCACTAAAATGACGGCTGCTTTTATCGCAATAACGATTGGTTCTAAGACCGCTTTTCCAAATGGGAATACAGATTTTGAAGGCTTGTTAATATAGTAAGAAGCGGCCAGTGACAATAAAGTTAACAGTAAGCTGATTAAAGAGTAAACACCGTCAAAAACGATGACAATTGAGCCTACAAGCAAGCCAAGTACCATACCACCAGCAGCGAACCCAGATGCCAAAAGGGCTGAAATGGTTAGAATACGGTTTTCGTTTTTGCTTGTCCTGTCACACATAAAAGATGCCTTTGAATTTTAATACCTTACTATTCTTCGCTCATAAGGTAATTTAGGCAACCACAAAGTGACCAGTAACTAATCTAAAAAATTGCGTTTTTATTTATGTTCTTATAAAACAATGGCTTACTGTGATTTTTTGGTGTCAGTAAAATTGACGCTCACTGATAAAATGTTTAGAAGTCAAATAAATACTCGCTCAATTTATCTGCTAACCACGTCATTGCTGGATGCTCAGTATGGCCGTTAGGTGAAAACATACAGTAGTCTTCTTGCGTCAATCCGTATGTGTGTTTGATAACGGCGAGCTTCTGCTGACGAAGGTAATGGCGGATTAATGGTTCAGGAAGCACGCCCCAAGCGTCTTCTTCTAAGATGGTGTTCAGCATGTAGTCAAAACTCGAAAAACCAATATATCGAGTCGAGAAAGGTTGCAGTTCAGGGTTGTCTTTCTCATTTAGGTACACCATTAGTGCTTGCATCTGACTACGTAGATCTTCGTCTGAGACACGGCGCATCTTACTTAGGCGGTGTTCTACACTGCATACTGACATCATACGTATCTTACCTAAAGGGTTATATACGATACGAGGATCGTCTACTCGCTCATAATCAACGCCGAAAGCAAAATCTACTTGGTGGGTACTGACCAAGTTGGCTAAGTCGCCACTGGATGCCAAGATTAAGTTGAAGGTTGTTGAAGGAAAGCGGTTATTCAATGTATGAGATAATTCTTGCCAGAGATCATCAGGTAAGGAGTCGTCACGTGCTACCCAAACTTCCGCGTTAAACCCTTCCGAGATTTGAGCGCAGGTCTTTCTGACCCGTTGTGCGATGATAAGTAGGTGTTCGCAATCTTTGTAAATGGCTTTCCCAGCTTCAGAGAGGGTGAGCTGGTTGCCAGTTCGGTTAAACAATTCAACGTCGAGATCTTTCTCTAATGCCTTAATCGACATACTGAGTTTGGTGCGATTGCAGTCGAGTTGCCTTGCCGCTTCAGAAACAGAACCACACTCAGCGATGGTGCAGAAGGCTTCTACTTGAGTTAAGTTCATGATTTGACACAACCAATAAATGAATTCAAATAATTTGGGTATTATGCAGAGGCGCTCCCAAAGCCATGAAAGATTATCGAAAAAAACGCGAATCCGCCAGATAAGTCTATGGTCTTTTAACGGTTTTGCGGTAATCTATGTGGGTTACAAAAAGTGAACATGGAGGCCACGATGGCACAAGATTGGGACGGCTTAGCAAAAAACTGGGAATCAAATCCAGCAACAGAGCAATTTGCGCAGTCGGTGTTTGAGCAGTTACAACAGCTAACTCAGCTTGATGGCATTAAAGTACTAGATTTTGGATGCGGAACAGGGCAGTTAAGTCAACGATTGTCACCGATGGTTAAAGACATCGTAGCATTAGACGCATCGGAAGCCATGATTGAGGAACTCGATAAAAAAGAGCTCGTCAACGTAGAACCTGTGGTAGATGCATTATCTCGCGGCTTGGTCGCTCAGCATCCGGCGTTTCGTGGACAGTTCGACTTGGTGGTTGCATCATCAGTTTTAGCGTTTGTGGAAGACTTAGACGCGTCATTAACGATCTCGCATTCTCTACTTAACCACGGCGGCTATTTTGTTCATTTTGATTGGATTGCAGAATGTGAACAAGACGGTTTTACCCTTGCGAAGTCTGAGCGTGCACTGAAAGAAGCAGGCTTTACTGAAGTTGAATCGCAACACGTTTTTGACATTACATCTGATGGTAAAACAATGTCGGTATTAATGGGGCTTGGTCGTCGCTAATACCGCTGAATAAAGAACAAAAAATGACAAAAGCGAGCTAACAAGCTCGCTTTTTTCTTATCTGCTGAGGGTATATGTAACTTCACTTGCTCTAAACGAGCGTCGTGGTGCAGGCAAGGACATACTCGAACAACTAAGTCTTCGGAGGTTATTTTGAGACGACTATCCTGCGTATCTCCTCCAGCACTTCAGGGTTGGCTATTGCGCCTAAATTTTCGACGCTTCGGTTGTTAACGATTTGCTTAACGGCTAACTCGACCAGCTTTCCTGAGCGTGTCTTAGGTATATCGCTTATTGCGTAAATTGCACTAGGTACATGCCTTGGAGAACATGCAGACTTTAGCTGTGCTTTGATGGAAGCGATCATCTCGTCATTGAGCTCTACCCCTTTGACTAATTGGACAAACAGCCATATTTGTTCGTTGCGATCGACTTCTTTTCCTACTGCGATCGAATCTAGAATACCGTCTATACAGTTCACTTGCTGATAGATTTCGGCCGTGCCGATTCTTACGCCACCAGGATTCAACGTGGTATCACTTCGACCATAAAATACGTATCCCCCAACGCGGGTCTGTTCAACATCATCGCCGTGGTGCCAAATATTGTCGAATTTATCCCAATAAGCACGATGATATCTCTCACCGGTGTCGTTCCAAAAGCCAGCAGGGAAGTTGGGTAATGAATTGGCACAAACCAACTCACCGCGCGCTCCCATTACGCTATTACCTTGTGGGTTAAAGACTCGGACATCGACCCCTAACCCTGCTGATTGGCACTCTCCCCGATAAACGGGAGAAATAGGGTTGCCCAATACAAAGCAGCCACAAATGTCTGTTCCGCCAGAAATCGAGGCGAGGTGTACATCTTCTTTAATGCGCTGATAGACATAATCAAACTGTTCTGGATACAGAACAGAGCCCGTTGAGCAAATGGTTTTCAGACTTGGAAATGCATCACTTTTCTGCGGAGAAAAAGGTGCTTTTTCCAGCGCCTCTAGGTATTTTGCTGAGGTTCCAAACAGCGTCACTTCGGCTCGTTCTGCGAGGTCCCAGAGCACATTATGAGTGGGGTAAACAGGGCTACCATCAAAAATCACCAAACATGCACCGCTCGCGAGTGAAGAAACGTGCCAGTTCCACATCATCCAACCGCAGGTCGTGTAATAAAACACTCGGTCGTTCGGTTGGATATCGCAATGCAGTTGATGCTCTTTCAAGTGATTAAGCACCGTTCCGCCGACGGAATGAACGATGCATTTCGGTTTGCCTGTTGTGCCTGAAGAATAGAGCACAAATAGCGGATCGTTAAAATTCACACGAGTAAAAGTCAGCGCTTCGGGGGTGTATTGATTCAGGACATTTTGCCAATCTTGGGTGCAGACATCGCATTCAAAAATGTGTGGTTTAAGGTAGCTAATTTGGCAAACTTGTTTAAGACCATCAAGATGATCCGCAATATGCTGGTTTTTCTTAGACATATCGAAAGTTTTGCCATTGAATGTATAGCCATCACAAGTAAACAGGATTTTGGGTTTCACTTGACCAAAGCGCTCCAAAACGCTTTCGACGCCAAAATCAGGTGAGGTGGAAGTCCAGGTCGCCCCTAAACTGGTGGTTGCTAGCATAGCTATTACCGTTTGAGGTAGGTGAGGTAAATAACCAGCGACGACATCACCTTGCTTAATTCCACATTCTTTCAACCATTGCTGCACACTCGAAACTTCTTCGCACAATTGTTTCCAGGTGTAGGTCTGTTTTTCTTCACGTTCATTTTCAAACCAAATCGCGAGATCATCGGGTTGGTGACACGCGTAGGTTAGCAAATTTTCGGCGTAGTTAATTTGCGCGTTTGGGAACCATTTTATATCCCTATTTTCAACAGGTTGCTGCCAGCGACTTTCTGCTCGCTCTTTTATGGTCTCTCCCTGAGTGCCAATGACGTCGCAGAATAGCCAAACTTCCTGCCAAAATTTTTCTACATGATCGAGTGACCATTGATGCAGATCAGCGAAGCTTTCAAGGGTATTTCCTTGTCGATTAATGTGTTCAATAAACTGTGTAATGTTGGCTTCTTCGATACGACTTTCGCTCGGTTGCCATACTTTGCTGCTCTCGCGCATAGGTCCCTCTATAACAAAGTGATAACAGGTTTTAGTTTGAGAGGAATACACGATAAAGTCAAACAAGCCAGATATTATATCGTGTCATAAAAATCATGCAGTTACGATGAGTTGTAAACAATATGTTACATCGGGATGATGCTGAGAAAATCGCGCAGGGATTGGAAGCTCTTAAGACTACAGATAGGCTTAATGTAAAGGATTTGTTAATGGAGATGAGCCATGACCCAGTATCGTTCTAAACCCGTAAACCAGGAAGGCAGGGTTGAATGGAGCCGTGAAGAAGACGCCATTTGGCGAGATTTGGTAACACGACAAATGGGTGTGATCCAAAACAGAGCTTGTAAGGCTTATTTACACGGTTTAACGCTGCTTGATTTACCTCAAGACCGCGTTCCTCAATTGCCAGAAATTAATCGTGTCCTGATGGAGACAACAGGTTGGCAAGTGGAGCCCGTTCCTGCGCTTATTGACTTCGACCGATTTTTTAATCTACTCGGTAATAAGCGCTTTCCCGTCGCCACATTCTTGCGTACCAGAGAAGAGTTCGATTACTTGCAAGAGCCGGATTTCTTCCATGAAATATTTGGTCATTGTGCGATGTTAACCAACCCAGATTTTGCTGCATTTACCGAACATTATGGTCAACTAGGGCAAGCCGCTACCCCAAAACAAAGAGCCTATCTCGCTCGCCTCTACTGGTTTACCGTAGAGTTTGGCTTGGTGAAAGAAGGGGACAAAACCAAAATTTACGGTGGTGGTATTCTTTCATCTCCTGGCGAAACCCTCTACGCATTAGAGAGTGATGCAGCAATTCGCGACCCATTTGAATTACAAACTGTGCTGAGAACGCCTTATCGTATCGACATCATGCAACCGAAGTACTACGTGATTGATGACTTTTCTCAGCTTTTTAAAATCAGTCAGTTGAATTTATTGAAACAAGCCGATCTAGCGATTGAAGCTGGACTGCTTCCTCCACTTTTTGAACCAAAGGAACCTGCTCATGTTGAATGAACAAAAATGCGAAGCTTGTAGTATCGATGCCATTGCACTAAGCAAAGAAGAACAACAATCTCTGCTGCTGCAATTGTCTGATTGGCAGATCATTGAAAAAGAAGACATACCTCAACTAGAAAAGGTGTATAAATTTAAGAACTTCAAACAAGCATGGGCTTTCTGTAACAAAATCGCGGAACTGGCAGAAGATGAGTTCCACCATCCTTCTATTTTGTTGGAATGGGGTAAGGTTACCGTAACGTGGTGGAGTCACTCTATCAAAGGTCTGCATAAAAACGATTTTATCTGCGCATCAAAGTGTGACGCGCTAGCATCGGCAGAGTAGGACATTACCTCATACAAAAAAACGCCCGGCTTACGTCGGGCGTTTTGGTTCTAAATGACTTTTACATTACTTTATAGATTGATTCGGAAGACGGATGTCGTGCCCGATACCTCATTGCCAACGGCGATAAAATGACCACCATTACGGGTAAAGTGATTAATGGATTCTGGACCTAAATCGCCTGCTTTTGGACTGTATGTATCGTTCATGCATTCGCCATCTTCGACTTCTGTACATACTGGCTGATTGTAATCACGGCGGTTTACGTAATGCATAAACTGCGCTTGTTTCGGGTCTGTGATGTCATAAATCATGATACCGCCTTGACGCTCCAAGCCGATAAACGCGTAATGACGACCGTTAATTTGTGCTACTTCAATCGCCTCTGGCTCAATACCTTTATCATCACTTCGGTCATCGCCACTATTATTGTTATCGTTGGTGCTGTTGAAGTTCTTGCCTTCATTCAGCAGCGCGATAGTCGCGAAATCGTCACCACGATCGAAGACCAACTTGCCGTTTTCATCCCAAATCGAGAATGAACGCGCGCCAAATGATTGAACATTCTCTTGTGCAGAAAGCGTTTGTTCCGGCTTAATCACTTTTAAACGCGCGAGTTGTTTGTTGTCTTTTAGTGCCTCTGCCAATGGGTGTTCTGCTGCTACTTTCAGCTTCTTACCGCGCACTTCATCAATATGGCTTAAACAGCTCCCTTGCTCAGATGTGTATTCATCTGTACCAAGGTAATCGTCTTCATCCCACATAAAGCCAGCTTTGTCGCACAGTTCTTGAGTGGTTTTGAATCCGTACTCACGCCCGTCGCCTTCATTTGCAGATACGATGTAAGTACTCCCATTCACTGAGTAGCTGTCGATAGTGTCAGGCATAAATAAGCCAACCAGTTGTGGGTAGCTTTTCAAGTTCCCAATGATTTTGTCTTTGTTGGATGCATCGAGTTTAGCGCCCGACCAAGACTTCTCACCTAAGCCAACAATTTTTTCTACCGATTTGCTCTCTGGATTGACGATTGCCATGGCGTTATTTTCTTGTAGCGCGACATAGATTTTACCGTTATCTGCAAAAGTGAGGTATTCAGGCTCTAGATCTTGTGCGATGGTGGCGTTTGGCCCCGAAATACGCACATTCATTGGGAGCTCTGCTTTTCGTGAACCATCAAATTCGTTAAAGCCAATTTGTGTTACTTCTGCTTGAGTAACACCAAGGCTCAGATCGATCAAAGTGATACTACCTTCAGGGTCAATGCTGTAATCGCTGTTTGGTTCTCCTTCATTAGCGGTTGCGATGTATCGGCCATCTTTTGAGAAGCCAACCATGTCTGGCAATGCGCCTGTTGGGAAAGTCGTGACTAATGACAAATCGCCGGAGCGGTACAAGCCAACAATACCATTCGCTTGTTTATTACTGTTTTCAATCGCAACTGCTACCAAACCATTGAATGCAGCGACACTGTTTGCTGCGCCAATTTCAATGCCCGCTGCTTCGCCAGCGCTGTTGAGATCAATGAATGCGCTTTGCGTTGGTACGCCGTTGTCATCCATAGAAAGTACATCGATACGTTTTGCTTGAGCATTAACCACATAGAGCTTATCTGTACAGGCGTCATAACTCACGATTTCAGCTGCCGATGTGTCGAATGGAGCATCAGCAACGGATGTCCCGATAAACGTTAACCCTTGAATTGACGTTTCCCCAGTAACGGGCGCAGTGGTAGGTTTGCATTGTGTAGCGAATGAAGCCACGGTATCTTCGGGTTGTGATGAACACGCGATGGCAAGTGATGACAATGCGAGTGCACCGATTGCCTTTAAAGGGGTGATCATGATATCTCCTTATCAATCCGATAGGTTGTCAATCAGCATGGGTTTTATGCTGCTGTCCATTTCCGCAACTGGAATGATAGAGCGCTGAATGACGTGTGATTTGGTAAGGCTCTGAATATATGTATGATTGATGACTCTTATATTGGCTTTTTATGAAACTAATATGTCATCAAAATGATGAAGTAGGGATAGAGGAATAATGGAATTAAAATCGTTTTTAGATTTATTGGCAGCTTCACCAGAGCAGGTCGAATTTGAAGCAACGATGGCGGTGATCGAAGATAACTATACGTTTGAGCCAACCGCTTTTGTAAATGGTGAGACACAAAACAATGCAGGCGAGAACAACGGTTCGTGTAAGATCTTCGCTTTCGGTTTGCTAAACAACCTAGGCAAAGAAGCGACGCTAGCCTGCTTTGGCCGTTTTTATCGTGAAGATGTATTGCAGCATCCAGAGAACAGCGATCACCAGAATATTCGTAATTTTATGGTGACAGGGTGGGAAGGCATTAAGTTTGAAGCGTCCGCTTTAACCGCTAAATAAACACCAGTCAGAAAACGATGATCAGTAAGCCAGTCGTATTACGCGACTGGCTTTTTTTCTAGACATTTTCGGCACAAACACAGCTGGTTGGCGCTTGGCTTGGGTAAATCACGGGTTTCAATAGTAAAGCACCAGCATGTCTCTTTGCCTGCGGCGATATCACAATGGGCTTGAGTCCCGCATTCAGGACAACTGTGTGTTGAATCTTCTCCTGCGATTTGTTCGATAATCGCATCTCGTTGGAGATCGGTTTTGTCTTTCCATTGGATGATTTCATCCATCGTTCGGTGACAACCAGAGCATATTCCGGCGTTATTTTTACATGCTGCTCGACAAGGTGACTTCATTGCTTTATCGTTCTCATTTTTTATGCCGCGTACTCTAGCACAAAGCGAGTCACGGCCGCCAAAATAAACGTGACTGCGATTTGCTGGTGAGGAGGGAGAACCAGTGTTACCCTTGGACGAGTTACCTTAACTCTCTGTCACTTATGTTAGAAAAAGAAAACCTCATTAAACTCGCTAGAATGCAAATGCCATTTGGGAAATATGCAGGGCGAGTGTTGATCGACCTGCCTGAAGAATACTTACTGTGGTTTGCCAATAAAAAACAGTTTCCTTCGGGAGAGTTGGGTGATTTAATGCAGCTATGTTTAGCTCTCAAGGTTGAGGGCTTAGATTCTGTAGTGAAGCCCCTTAAGTATGAGAACTACCCCTAAAATCTATAATTACGCTCGTGTCAGCACCACTAAACAAACAAAAGGTGTGGGATTAGAAACCCAGCAGCAGAGGAGCGTCCTCGAAAACCTGTCGCAAGAGCATAACCTTCCTATTCATGATGAGAATTTCGTCGATCAGGGGTTAAGTGCATATCATGGTAAACACAAGGATGGTGCATTTGGAGTTGTTTTATCTCGAATTGAAAGTGGTGAAATAGCGTCTGGCAGTATCCTTGTTGTCTTCTCCCTAGACCGCCTCTCAAGAGAAACGGTTAACGTTGCTATGGAGCAATTTCTTAGCATTATTAATCGTGGCGTACGTGTTTATACACATATTGATTGCAAAATGTTTGATTCAGAGAGCCAAAATCAGACCGCAGATCTTATTGGTTCGTTAATTACGATGCAGAGAGCAAATGAGGAATCTGAAACTAAATCGAAGCGTATAATTGCTGCACAGAAGATCGCTTTAAAGCGTTGGAAAGATACAGGTAAGCCACAAGGAGCACTTGGACGCTCACCATTCTGGATAGATCAACCTACAAATACACTTAATATCAATGCCGAAGGTGTGAAAAAAGCGGTTGAAATGAAACTTGCGGGTTACGGGGACTTAAAAATTAAACAGTACCTTGATGCTAATTTCGAGTACAAGCAAACACGAACAAAGGGTACTGTAAAACAATCGAATACATGGGATTATACTGCTATCAGTCAGTTATGGGCTAATCGTTCATTGATTGGGGAAAAAAACTTTCATATAGAAGGTGTCAGTCATGTTTTTGAAAATTACTATCCTCCCATAATTGATGAAGCCACATTCCGTAAGCTTAAAATGTGTAAATCCGAAAAACGAGGAAGGAATACAAGCAGTGGCAAAATACCATTGCTAAAAGGTATTGCTCGGTGCGGTATTTGCGGCGGGGCGATGGTGTTCGTCGATAAGGGTGATAATAGAGTTAACTACGTGTGTAATTTGGCGATGAAAGGAGAGCATGATAGGGAAGTATATAATGTAAACATGCTGGATCTTTTGACGTTGGAAATATGTAAGGATGCTTACCTTGCAGAATCTGATAAGGCTAATAATACATTTGTAGAAAATGAAAAAATAAAAATTGAAACAGAGTTGGTAGAAGAACGAGAAGTACTAGATGAACTTGTAGCTCGTTTTAAATCAAAAAGATCGAACGCGATTTTAGACCTTATTGGAGATAGTGAAAACAAAATTGACGAGCTTGAAGCTAGACTGGATGCCCTTAACAGCGCTGATGTGATTTTAAGTGCAGATGAGTTAGCAAGCTTACCTGATATTTTTACCGATGATGTTCGAAAAGACTACTTACACCCAGAAAGGTTGGCAATTCGCAATAACCTCTATCGTTTTATTTCTTCAATTACTCTGAATCGTATGTTTGAACCTTGCAGTGATGCCAAGACTAAGTTTGCCAACTGCGTCGATATCACTTGGCACTTCAAAAATGGTCAAAAGCGAAGGCTTGCGATGTTGCCCTACGAGTACACAAAGACTGAAAGTGGTGGCAAAGGGCTTTATCTGCCATTCGTGTATATGTATTGCAGCAAAAACCTTATCAAAGTAGAAGATGGTGATCAGCTTTTGTCAGATATTTTGACGAAACTTCACAAACTAGACCTAACGAAGTGTCTGTATCCGAGCAAAGGGCAGTACCAATGGAGTCAACGAACTTTAGAGTGTGGGAAAACCTATTGGGTTCCGCTGGATGAGGGCGTGTTTCTAGAACCAGAGGCATTGCAGTTTGATTTTGGAGGTATTCATACTGAAAAATCAACGTCTCAAAATTATATTTCTTTAATGTATAGCCATCTATGGGCGGAAGGGGAGTATACGAATGATTACCCATTGTTGAAGTTTCGTGATTTAGCCCGAGGGTTTAACTTCGTAGAAAGTTATGCTTTTTATGATACCTTGCGAGATAATCTTTTCGACCAAGAGCTTTACTTAGCACGCGATTTTTTGATGTCTTAGTGAGATTCTTATTCTATTAAAGGGCATGGTACGACGGAGTATTAAATGTAATACCCATGACTCTTTCGACGAGAGTTCGCTGGAGATTCTGAGATTGCAGCCCGTTAACTATGGCGATTATGGGAGCGCTACTGTTAAACATTGGTGATTATAGGTACATCTAGCACCTGAACTATGGTGATTTTGGGATCGCAACCGCTAAACACTGGTGATTATAAGTAGAGCCAGCACCTGAACTATGGTGTTTTTAGGATCGCTCACCACCTAAGGCTGGTGATTGTAGGACATCCAGCACCTCAACTATGGTGATTTTAGGATCGCTCATCGCCAAAGGCTGGTTATAGGACATCCAGACCCTGAACTATGGTGATTTTAGGATCGCTATCACTAAACACTGGTGATTATAGGTACATCCAGCACCTGAACGATGGT
>NZ_JAWOVT010000001.1:415817-422835 GCF_033340055.1 Vibrio sp. 1580 | reverse complement strand
TTGATTTTAGGATCGCTATCGCTAAACACTGGTGATTATAGGTACATCCAGCACCTGAACGATGGTGATTTTAGGATAGCAACCGCTAGACACTGGTGATTGTAGGATATCCAGCACCTGACTATGGTGATTTTGGGATCGCTACCGCTATACACTGGTGATTATAGGTACATCCAGCACCTGAACGATGGTGATTTTGGGATCGCTCATCGCCTAAGGCTGGTGATTGTCGGACACCCAGTCCTGAATTATGGTGATTTTGGTATCACAACCGCTAAACACTGGTGATGATAGGTACATTTAGCACCTGAACTATGGTGTTTTTAGGATCGCTCATCGTCTAAGTCTACGACGATAGGAACTAACACAGTACAAATCCCTATGAGTGGACTCCGTACACTCAAAAGCGCTTCCATCAAAATCCTAGTTCTATAATCAATAACAGATCCTACTGGTTACAAAAGTTACATTCATTTAAGTGAAAATTGTAACCGAAAAGAGAATATAAAACAGACACTTATAAAAAGGTTACTTTTTCCGAAAAAAAAATGTAACCGATGAAATCCTTACTGCACAAGGGTTAGAGCCACTTGGTTACATTTTCCTACCTACTCTTATTAAATGAAAAGTGAAAGTAATAAAAATAGTAAATGTATAGAGTCATGGATTTTGCTCTAAAATGTAACCCTTTTAGTTAAAGTATTGATTTTTAATATTTTATTCGGTTACAAATCGATATAATCGGTTGTAACCCAACGTAACTTTTGTAACCCGTTTTATATATGCGTGAATTATATAGGAGTTTGCGGTTACATTTTTTGTAACCTCCTCCTCGCCAAGAGAAAAAACACTCAATTTTATTTTTCCAATTTTTGTTGGTAGTATTTCATTGTTGCTTTGATTGTTGTTGAGGTGGTTCTCGACAATATGCAACTATCTCTCGTTTTTGGCTTGGGATTATAGATTGAACCTTAGATACCCGCTCCTGAGTGGGTATCTTTTTGTCTAAATTTTTATTTCATATACATTTGACATCAAAGAAAGAAAATTACTAACCTTCTTTTTGTGGGCACAAATTGATTTCAATTTTAACCATATTCGAGGGACTAACCACCTCTCGTTAGTGAATCTATAAATCCAAAAAAAAACGAATAATAATGAATAATACCTCTTTTGGCGGTAATCCCGCACCCCAACACCAACTAACTGAACTCATAAAAGTCAGAATAACCACTACTAAAAAAAATTGGCTAAAAACACAACCTAACGCTTCGAGATTAATTAGGGATGCGATTGATGAGTTGATGAGTTGATGAGTAAGTCTCTAAATAGAGTTGGTGATGGTCATGGAAATGCTTAATAATGTTGTATCTATTGAAAGCTCGATAGATAAGGTAGATGCGCAATCTCTCAAACTTGCGAGTGAAATTAAATTCAAAATCAATAAACTTCTAGGTGTTACCTCGCCTGAATCTGTCGATTGGTTAGATATTCCTATTGATTGTCGTGCCCTTCAAAGTCAGCTTAATGGATCATTTTATTCGAGTACTAATCGACGTATTTATCTAGTTAATGAGCAGGGTGCTCTCATCCAGTTTGAGGGAAGTGAAGCGGTCTCTGCTTTATCACGACGATATGGTTCATTTTTTGACGATTTGGAGTTGGAGAGTATTGTAGAAACTCCTGTTCGCCGCCTTACTGACGGGAAGGCTGAGTACAGATCATTACTAAAACAAATCCTCGAAGTGCCATCAAAATCATTAATCAGCTTCATCAAATATTATTCTCAGCGAGATAGAATTGATATTGAGGTTGATATATTTGCTCAGGATAGCTACATGCGATTAACACCTGACGTAGCTACCGTTCGATTTAATCACATTCCATATGAGTGTGAGATTTTAGAAGAAGACCTTCGTGACGATGTTATCAATGATTACAAAATGCATTTTCCTGAGTTTGACGATTTTCTAAAACTTATTGTTGCAAGTCGTTTCGCTCGCGATAGAAAAAAATGCTACCTCTGGCTAAAGTGTGATTCGGATTGGGGTAAAGGCTTTTTGTTTAATGAGTTAAAGCGAGTTGGTTTAGTTGCGAACACAAGCGTAACCGAAGTGGAAAAAATGATGTCTGGCTCTCCAGTAGCAAAAGATTTTTCTGTATTTAAACGCGCTCTAATTCTTTGGGTTGATGAGTTCAAATCTGTTAAATCGGAGATTAAAGAACTTTGTTCAGAGATAACCATTTCTCCCAAAAATCAGCTTAGCGTTAGTGTGCCTCTTTATACCAAGATTTTCACCTCAGCAGAGAGTGTAAGTTCCCTAGTAAACGAATACGGAGTAGAAGATCAATTTGCTAACCGATTCAATATGATTTCTGGAGAAGGAAGTATAGAATCCCGAGCAAAATGGGCAGAGGTTGGTAAGACTGTATACGGCGATCATGTATGTAGTTATGCAGTGCATACCATCAATAAAATTATAGAAGACCTACGGGTGTTAGGGCGTTCTGATGCAGCTATAGAAGCAGACCGAGTCATCGCTGAATTTTTCTCTAGCTATGGTATAGATAAGAAGTTTAATCGTCTATCTGATGGACTGGATATGGTTGTTTCAGAAGTATCTTCATACATCTATGAGCGATACGAGCGATACAAAAACCATCCTTCAGTAATAATGGTTGAGGGTTATATTTATCTCAAGTCTGCTAGTAAAGAGGTTGGCGGCATAATTACAGATATTTTTGATAAAAGCATGGCTGGAACATACATCAAAAAGAAGGACGAAATTATACGTAAACTGAGCTTATCTGGTGAAGGCGTTAAGGTAATAAAACTAGATGGTAAAACGGTACGTGCAGTTATAGTTAGAAAGCCAGAAGATTTTAATATTAACACCACGCCTGAGCATACAGAGCCTCCATTCTAAAGCAAATGAAAGCCTCCTAAGGAGGCTTTTTTTTTGGGATTAATTCTTTAGGTAATTTATGAACATGAATTTTTCCATTTTTAGTCTTATGTAATATGTGGTTATTAAGCAGATACTCTATAATACCTTGTCTGTAATTATTTGTTTTTATTATCATTAGTTTTAATTTTATTTTTGAATTTTCTAGTGTGTTGCGGTAGATGTTTTTGTATAAATAAATCTAGTTGATATTCTGGGATATTTATAAAAATCGAAGCATCCTTTTTCGATATACCAAATCCACTTTTAAATAGTTTTGTTAGATGTTTATTTGAGAATCCTCTTGATTTATATATATCAATTATTTCTTTGAATTCTAATAGTTGATTTTCATATTTCGATTTCAATCTATTAATCTGAATAGGCTTAAGTCTACCACTTTCGACCTTACCCAAAACCAACTTCAAAAACTCTTTTTTTTGCGCCTCATTGAGGTTAAGGTGATCAATTGAAACTTTCTTTTTTGTCATAATATTTATTCGTTTCTCTTTAATTATAGTAACCACAAAACTTTGATTCAAATATGTTAATTTGTGTAGTCAAAAAAATATAGTACCATTAAGTTAGGTGGAGAACGAAATTGTGGAGGCACGTCCAGATTGTTTACATTTTTGCATCCGCAAACAACAACCTCGTGCTTTAAGGGGGGCCCTTAAAAATCCCATTTATTGTCTCCGTCAATAAAATATAAATAACTATTATGACAAATAAAGAGAGTCAAAATAAACAAAAGAAAAAGAAGGAGACTTTAAATAAGGTTATTGGTTTCAGAATCAACAATAATTTAAAGGCTGAACTAGAGCCTCTTTTACTGAATGGAGAAAGCTTAAATATCTTTGCTAGAGGAATGATTGATGTTGATAGAATAGTTCCTCCTATTGATGTATCTAGAGAGTTAATGACTGTGTCTATTTTGGAAGTAGAAAAATCTCATTTTGATTCATTCTCAAAGATATTTTGGGGGATGATTAATAATGAAGACTCAGTAAAAGCAAAGGTCGATTTTCAGCTAACAAATTACCTAATATGTCTTAGAAAAATTTGTCACCTTCTTATAGTGCATAACTCTAACTTTCCTAAGTCAGAATCTTCGACTCGATACATTGGAGATGAAGGTAATGATTTTGAAGACAAGGTTGTATCTGATGATGTGATTTTTGATGAAGAGATAGAGGAGAAAAACAGTACTAGCTCTGTTGTAAGTTTTAGAATCACTGAGTCTCTTTATCGCCAACTTTATGACAAGGCGGTTGGGACAGAATCCGTCCAGCAACTATGCAAATTAATGCTAAAACCTAACTACAAAATCCAACCTGTAGATCTTGGTTACATTAACCTAATTCTTAAGACTGAGCGGTTCTATTATTCACGCCTAAATAGTGTTGGTAGAGCGTTAGTAACACTACAAGAAAGGTATTCTGGTTTAGATATGAAATTTGTGCTCATTTATAGACAAATGTCAGCTCTAAAATTTTTGATGGAGGAAAGCCTTGGTCAGCACATAAAAGTAGTTAAAAAGAAATAACCAAATGATTATTCGATTTTCAACGCGCATTAATGGCATCGGTGACTACCTTGTTAACGGTAAAGTTAGAACCACAGGGGTTCATCGGGATGAGTACGATACACGAGTTCCAATTCATGGCTCGCTAGAGGCCATCGAGCGGGACGCAAATTGGATTGCAAAATACAGAAGCAAATGGGATGGAGCGTACAAGCACATTACTATCAGTTTTGATGAGACAGATATAAAAAAATACAGCGAAATACCGACCAGTGAGCAGTATGAGATGCACAAGGCTATTGTTGATGAGGTGCTTCGCGCAAATGTTCCTCATCGTGATCTTGATGAGCTTAACTATTATGCAGAAATGCATATCCCTACTAGAAAGCACATGCTCGATGAAAATGGTCAGCGTCGCAAGCCTCACCTACATGTTGCTGTATCTCTCCTTGATCATAAGACTCAGAAAAAATTAGAGTTTTATAATCCTAATGATTTGTCATATCACTCGGCTGTTCAATCAGAAATTAATGCACGCTATGGGTTTTTAGACCCAGTTACGGTTATGGAGAGAAACGCAGAACAACAAATTGACCGAGTTACGCCTGTAAAGGGTAAGAGTACTAGCCACAAGGTTAGGCAAGCTTTGATCGAGCATCTACAAACTTGTAAACCTAAAACTGGAGAAGAACTAACCAAGTCTCTTATGGAGTTTGAGCATATTGCTCCCATCTCATCACCGATCACGCCTGTCGCAACCAAAGGCACTAAAGGCAATCGCTATCTGAAGATTAAGATAAATAGCAAGAAAGGTCGTGGTCGTAAAGGGGAGTGGCGCTCACTAAATGTGAGAGGTGAGGGACTGGAATTTTTAGAGTATCTCTATGACAAGTATCGTGTTGACTCGTCCAATGAAGCAACGATTGATGAGTCTGTCAGAAGGTTTAAGAGCGAATTCATGAGTGATACAACCTCACCGTTTAGCAAAAATCTGCTAACTTCTGTTTTCTCAGATAAGATTGAGCCTAAGCTTTCTGCTAAATCTCGCCGTAAGCGAATTGATGGTGAACTCAATTCTGGAGCAAACTTCCGAGTAGATCTTAGAGATAATCATGAGTATCGCCGCAATCTAATCGACGAAAAAAGAAAAAAATTTCTATCTAAATCACCTAATCGTTCCACAAAAGAACGTGAGGAACAGGTGAGGAAAAATAAGCAATTAGCTATTGATGAGAGTCGTAGATTTATTAGGGAGTTAACTAGGCAACAAAGACAGTTTTACTGTATTTACAAGACCAACATCGATAAAGGTTTTGTTGAGGATGGTAAGTTTTTCAAACCTCGTGAAAACCCAGATCAGAACCATTTCTATAGTAAGAAGTGGGGGTGTTACATCATCGATCATGGAGATATGATCACAGCCGACACATCCTCTAAATCACCTCTCGATAAAATTGCTGCCCTAATGGTGCAACAGGGTCTAGCTAAAGGTTGGGCGTTGGATAGCATACAAGCAACTGAAGGCTCAAGCGATGAGTTTAAGGCTGCTGTAGCTCGCGCAGTGGAAACACAGAGAAAAGGTTTACTCTCAGATGAAGTGCAAGAGCTAAATGTCAGAACTACAAAACTAACTACTCACACAAGGTATAGAGAGCCACCAAAAAATCTATACACAGACCGTTTTGAAAAGGAGTTGTCAGAGCGTGTAAATCGTAAGGCGGGAGCTATTTGTAGTCACGCTAAAAGCGCCGTTACTTCTGAAATGATTAAAGCCATCCTTGAACGATTTAAGCCTCTTGGTCGCGCTCCTGATTTTGATACTCTTCAATTTGAACGTAATGATAAAAATCACCTAATCATTATTGTTGGTGGTCGTCGTTATAATGCTATAGATCTGCTGAACAAGGTTATGGGCATCTCAGTTAGTGATGCTGTGGACGAAATCAGCAGACAAATTGAGTTAGCTAAACCGCAAGAGAAGGAGGTATTAGACGATAGTACTGACAGAGGGATCGGCGGTGGCTCTGGACAGAATACTACCCCCGAACCAGAACCTAAGTCAGCACCTGCCAAACCTGAACTACAATTAAAAAATCCCCTAAAAGTTGGCTGATAAGTATGGGGATCTAAACCAGAGAGATTCAGTGCTTAATCTGAGAGTAGTAAGGTGTTGATGTAAAGGTGTTTTCGTAATTGATGTAACAAGCAGAAATGGAGTTGAAGAAATCCGTTTTGTTGTTAATAAAAAGAGGCGTTACGCCATAGGTTTTGTTAGAGATGTAACTGGTTGTCATCTCGATGAAGCCATTAGATAGGCTTATGTGCATACATTTTCTGACCCTAGAGGATGGAACACAAAACTGCAATATTAGCGTTAACCCCCGAAATAACTAAGTATTAACTACTTGAAATAGCTTACATTCTATTTGTTAGTTTAACAATTTCGCTGAGGTGTATCGCGAGATGGCAGAATTTTCACTAGTGAAAAAATCGGTGGTTTAACAGTTTCGCTGAGATATAGCGCGATATGGCAGAATTTTCACTATTG